>JACQVO010000305.1 GCA_016209725.1 Candidatus Methylomirabilota bacterium
CCCGGTCCACGTCCTCCAAGGCGTTCACATCCAACCAGTGCCCATGGATATACAGTACTCGAATGCGCCTGCCCCGGGCGATGAGATGATTGAGGAGGCCGGGCACGCCCAAACGGGGGAAGTCCGCCCGGGGCTTCAGCTCCCCCAGGGCCTCCGAAAGCCACTGCCGCCCCTCCCCCCGCACACGGAGCAGTCCGATCCAGCGCCCGTGCGGCCGAGCGGAGCTGGCCTCCCCCCTCGAGAAAACGCGCAGGAGATGCACGTCCCGCCCGAACAGGGATCGGTCATCGGCGGCAGTGCAGTGGACGTAGTCCGGATTGCCGCTGACAGGGCCGCCGGGAGGGGCGGAATCCACCACCGCCACCAGCTCCCCGGGGCTGTCCAGCAGGTCGCGGAGCACATAGCTGCGAAAAAGCAGGTCCCCGTAGGCGATCACCAGGTCATCGCCGAAGGCCCCCTCGGCGCAGGCCAGCGAGTAGAGCTCCCCCGTGCGCGCATACTCCGCGTTGACCACGACCTTGATGCCGGCCACGTCGATGGCCTCGGCGCAGTATCCCGCCACGACGGTGATGTCGTGGATAGCCTGCCGATTGAACTCGTCCACCAGGCGGCGGAGCAACGGTTTGCCGGCGACAGGAAGCATGACCTTGGGACGACCGGCGGTGAGACTGAGGAGTTCCTCCCCCCGCGAAGCGGCCAGGATGACAGCCCGGCCCTGGCGTGCCTGTGCACAATAACGCCCCTCGGCGGCCAGCAGCTCCTCCGCCCCCTGGAGCCGAAAGATCTCATCCACGGGCGCGATGCGGTCTTCCACGTTGACCACGCTTTCACGATCGTGGATCTCCCGCGCGATGCCCTGCATGGCGGCGCAGGCGGCCCGGATCATATGATTCGCCCAGATGACGATGCGTATTCCCGCCCTGCGGAACACGTCCACGGGGGTGCTGTAATACTTGGTGGGCACGATAACCAGTGGGGCGCGACCGGCCCACTCCTGGGCAAAGGCCAGAATCTGGTCCGGCCGCGAGGACTTGCTGTGGATGAGGATGGCATCGGCGCCTGCCTGATGATAGGCCCCGGCCCGGCGCAGGGCCTCATCCAGAGTCCAACCCGCGATCAAAGCCTCCACCCGGGCCACGACGCAGAAGCCCGGATCCATCTGGCTGTCCTTCCCGGCCTTGATCTTGCCGCAGAACTCATCAACGTCGGCGAGCGGCTGGCGCTCCCCGGCGAGAAAGCTGTTGGTCTTGGGGAAGAGCTTGTCCTCGATGCAGACTCCGGCGACTCCCCGTTGCTCCAGCTTCCGCACCAGGCGGCGCATGCTGTTGAAGTTCCCGTAGCCTGTGTCGCCATCCAGCAGGATGGGGAGGCTCGTCACATCGGTCATAAACTCCAGCATCTCCACCACCTGGGTCCAGCTGGCCTCGTTGCTGTCCCGCACCCCGAACTGGGCGGAGATGGCAAGCCCGCTCGCCCAGATCCCCTTGAACCCGGCCTCCTCCACGATGCGGGCGCTGAGGCCGTTGTGGGCCTCCATGAGGAACTCGAGCCGCGGCGAGTCGAGAAGGGCCCGCAACTGGCTCGCCTTGCTCATCCCACCCATCTGGATTCCCCCTCTCGGCGCCTGCGCCACGCTTCGCCCGCGGGGAAGCCTGGCGCGGCATCGGAATGATCCTCCCGGACCCCAGCCTACCCACGCACCCTCTCTCGGACCCGCCGGATGGGCCAGACGCTAGCAGAATGGAAGAGCCGCAGCAAGCGGGATTCACGGCCCCGTGGGCCCGAGGCGGACGAGGTGCGCCGCCCCCTGGGGCTTCCGGAGGGGGTGCGCGGGCAGGTATCCGCCCTCCGCCGAGAAGCGCGGGCTGGCCAGGATCATCAAGGCCAAGGGCGCTCCGAGGAAATCCGCATGCGTCCGCCTCCTACAGGAGCATCTCCGGCTCGGCCGCCCCCTCTGCGACCTGGCTGCCACGGCCTTCTTGGCGGCTTCCCCATCCCCAACGGCACCTGGTTAGGCCGTGAACTCAGCACACAGGGCACCGTCCTCTGCCAGCTTCTCCCGAGCCTCCAGGCAGTGGAGAAGAGTTATGGTCGAGCCCACGGCCCGGGCCAGCTCCATGACCACTTGCAGGTGGAGCTGTGGCGGCCCCGGGTCATCAGTGGCCCACAGGATGCGCCGGATGGCCAGCCGCATCGGCTCTTTGTCGCCGGTCCCGAGACGGCGGCAACCCTCGCGCACCGTGAGCACGGGCACGCGGATCTCCCGGAGCACGGATTCCGTCGTGGAACCCATGACCCACCGGCGGTAGCCGCTGCGCCCGTGAGTCCCCATGACCACCAGGTGCGGCTGGACCACTTCGATGGCCTTCAGGATCACCCGGTCGGCCGGCCCGGCGGCAACCACGGCTTCCACCGAAACGCCGGGCGCGCCGAATGCCGCGACCCACGCCTGGAGATCCGCTCGGACCTCCTCCTCGGTCGCCTCCGCCGGCCGCGTTAGCGCTGGATACCCGAAAGCGCGCCGAGGCTCAGCGGAGCCCGGGCAGAGACGGCTCCCGCGCTGGCCATGCTCAGAACGGCCATCCCGCCCCCGATGAAGGGCAATCGCCACCCGCTGGAGCGAGGCGCGGTAGTCTCCCAAGGGGTTCTCCGCCCCGGGCAGGACGAGGAAAGGGTCATTCCCGGCCAACTCGGGGATGTACTTCTTCATCCGGCCGCCCACGTGGAGCATGCAGCCGCCCACCTGACGCTTCGTCCCTTCCAGGTAGCGCCCCAGTTTGATCAGGTTGTGCTTGCCCACGGCGCTGCCGGCGTACGTCAGGAACACATCCACCTCGGGGTTCTCCATGAATTCTTGAGCCGCAGCCTCCCCGGAGCACGTGGAGAACTGCACCGCCCCCTCCGGCCACTCCGGCGCCAGGAGGTCGAAGAGCTTCCGGGCCGTGAGGGGGGCCGCCCCCGACGGCTTGAGGACGGCCGCGTTCCCGCCGCCCAGGCTGGAGGCCAGCGTGTAAAATGGGACGAGCAGCGGGACGTCGCTCGCGGTGACAACCCCGACCACCCCGTAGGGCTCGAAGCGCAGGACGTTCCGCCCGCCGGCAGCAGGAATTCCCCTCGGCCGGATCAGGTCCATGAGCTGCCCGAACTCCTGGGCGGTGTGGAGCAGCCGATCCACCTCCCAGGCGGCGAACTTCCGAACCTGCCCGGCCCGGCGCCGCCTGCTCGGCTTCCAGTCGGCCAGGAGGACTCCGCCGCGCGCCACGTTGGCGTCGGGATTTTCGTGGATAATCACGGCCACCCGCTCCACCGGCCACCTGCAGATCGCGGCAACTTGGCGCGATATCACCTCGACCAGCCGTCGCTTCCTGGAGAGAGGAAGTCTCGGCCCTTCCACCGTCACCGTGGGCATAGGCTTTTCCCGGCGCGTTCCTTCCCCACCGCAACCGTGAAGCCCCCGGCCGCCACCCTCGGCCTTCTGCCTATCCGGGCCGCCGGGAATTGACCGCGCGGGACCAGCCCCAGGCAAAGCGGTCCCACACGGCGGCCGGCACGCGCGCCAGCGCCCGCGCCCAGCGCGGCATCCCCATGTCGTCGAAGAGCATGTAAAAGACGGGAATGGCCACCAGTTCACCACCCCCATCAGCAGGAAGACCCCGAGGATGCTGTTGACGTTCAGGCTCTGCCCCGTGACGGCCAGGGTGAGGAGGCCGAAGGGCAGGCAGAGCGGCAGGGAGAGCATGATGGTGACGGGGTGGACGAAGCTCTCGAACTGGGAGGCCAGGACCATGTAAATGAAGGCCAGGCTCAAGATCAGGGCCAGGAGGAAATTCCGGGCCGCCTCGCCGTTGAAGCGGTCGATCTGGCCGGGCGCCTTGCCGGCGCTGAATTCGGTGACGTTATTCAGCCGGACCAGCCGCCCGCTGGCGGCGGGGACCATGACCTGGGAGATCACCCGCGGGCTGTTCCGAAAGTCCTGCAGAAGGCGCAGGCGGACGTCGTACTGTTCGTCCCCCTCCCGGAAGGTGCTCACCTTCTCGCCCCCCCACCATGGTCCGAAGGCTGCTGGCGATGTCCGCCACTTGCACGCCTAGGTCCGAGGCCTTGCGCCGGTCAATGTCCACCCGGACCTCGGGCCGCCGGGCGGCGAGACTCGTGTCGAGATCCACGAAGCCAGGGATCGTCTTCAACCTGCCGATCAGGGGCTGGGCGTACCCATCCAGGCGAACCCGTTCTGGCCCCCGGATCACGAGATTGAACACGGTCTGCTTGAAGCCCCCGCCGGAGATGAAGAGGATTTCGGCATGGGGAAGCTTCTTGATCTCGGCCTCCACCCGGCGCAGGATCTCATCGCTGCGCTCCAGCGAGGAGCCCGCTGGCGTCTCGATCACGACCTCGAATTCACTCATGTCGTCCTGGACGAGGAACTCCTTCTTCACGTAGGGGAAGATGGCGATCGTCGAGACCACGGTGACCATCGTGATGAGGACAATAGTCTTGCGGTGGCCCAGGGCCCAGCGGAGGACCCAGTCATACGTGCCATCCAGCACCGCGTAGAATCTGGACTGCTTGGAGGCGGCGCCGGTCCGGCCATGGGTTTGCCCCTCCCGCGCTGGGGGCTGCAGGAATCGGGAACTGAGACTCGGTGTTAAGGTGAAGGAGACGAAGAGGGAGACGAGGATGGCGGAGGTGGGGATGGCCAGGGCGGCGATGAGGGCGGCCCGCAGGTTCCGGATGAAGAAGAAGACCACGATGCTGGCCAGGATGCCGCCCAGGATCAGGTGCTCCTGGACCTCTTTCATGGATCGGCGGATGAAGCGGGAGAGATCCCGCACCTCGACCACCCGGATATCCGGAGGCAGGGTCGGCCGGATGTCCGCCAGCCGCTGGCGCACCC
>JACQVO010000302.1 GCA_016209725.1 Candidatus Methylomirabilota bacterium
CGGTGGAGCTCATCCAGCCCATCGCCATGGAGAAGGAGCTCCGCTTCGCCATCCGCGAGGGGGGCCGGACCGTGGGGGCCGGGGTGGAGAGCGATGTGGTGGCGTAGCGCACCGTTCCCCTCGCGGGTCCCGAGTCGCCGTGGAAGCCTGCGACGCCGGAGGCGCGACGGGAGGGGCCGTGCAGAAGGACGTGGGAGCCAGGCGACCATGAGAGAAGTCATTACCTTGGCCTGTGGGGAGTGCAAGCGGCGGAACTATTCCACAACCAAGAACAAGCGGAACACCACCGACCGGCTGGAACTCTCCAAGTACTGCCGCTGGTGCCGCAAGCACACGGTTCACCGGGAAACGAAATGATAGGCCTGTAGCTCTAACGGGAGAGCAGCGGACTCCAAATCCGCGGGTTGGGGGTTCGAATCCCTCCAGGCCTGCCACAGGAACCGACGGGGAAAGCTACAGGGACAGGGGGAGAGTCGGCAGACGCTGTCGGATCTCGCTGTCGCTGTCGGATTTCGGGGATGGCGCATGGCACAAGTGACGGCCCTGGTGGAACGCGCGCAGGAATGGTGGGGGACAACGCTCCGCTTCCTGAAAGAGGTCCGGGTGGAGATGAAGAAGGTCACCTGGCCTCAGCGGAAGGAGATCATCGGCTCCACGGCGGTGGTGATCGTGGCCAGCTTCCTCGTCTCCTTTTTTCTGGGGTTCGTGGACTTGGTCCTCCAGAAACTGCTCGGATTCATCATCAAGTGACGCCCGCAGTCGGTGGTTGGATTCATGAGTGACGAACAGGTACAGGCTGTTGTGACACCTCCCGAGGGGCGGGAGGAACCCGTGGCCGCCTCAGGGTCGGAGGTCCCGGTGCCGGGGTCGGCACCGGCGGAGGTGGTGCGGCCGGTCCCCCCTCACCACCAGTGGTACGTGATCCACACCTACTCGGGATTCGAAAACAAGGTGAAGCAGAGCATCGAGCAGCGGGTCGAGGCCTTGGGGATGAGCGAAGCCGTTTCCCAGGTGCTGATCCCTACCGAGACGGTAGTGGAGCTGAAGAAAGGGAAACGGCGGGAGGCGTCCCGCAAGTTCTTCCCCGGCTACGTCCTGATCCGCATGGATATGTCGGACGACCTCTGGTACCTGATCAAGAACACGCCCAAGGTCACCGGCTTCGTTGGTCCGGGTGTTCGGCCGACGCCGATCCCCGACGACCAGGTTAAGGCCATCATCCAGCAGGTGGTGACCGGCGCCGAGCGACCCAAGCACAAGGTCATGTTCACCCGGGGGGAGAGCGTGCGGGTGATCGACGGCCCGTTTTCCAACTTCACGGGCGTGGTGGACGAGGTGAAACCGGACAAGGGACGGCTCAAGGTGATGGTCAGCATCTTCGGCCGGCCGACCCCGGTGGATCTCGAGTTTCTCCAGGTGGAGCGGGTCTGACCGCGAAATGTCGAATATCGAACAAGGAATGTTGAATGGCGAACGTCAAGAAGGAGCACCCCAGACATCGTAATCCTTCGACCATCGTCGTTCGCTATTCGACATGCGATATTCCTTGCGAGCTTGTCCTCTTTGATTCTATCTACGCCGGTTCGGGGGTGTGAGGAGCGACAATGGCCAAGAAGGTGGTTGCCCAGGTGAAACTCCAGGTCCCAGCGGGGAAGGCGAATCCGTCGCCGCCGGTGGGACCGGCATTAGGACAGCACGGTGTCAACATCATGGAGTTCTGCAAGGCCTTCAATGCCCAGACCCAGGCCCAGGAGGGGTTGACCATCCCGGTGGTCATCACCGTCTATTCGGACCGGTCGTTCACCTTCATCACCAAGACGCCGCCGGCGGCGGTCCTCCTGAAGCAGGCGGCCGGCATCGCACAGGGGTCGAAGGAGCCGAATCGGGTCAAGGTCGGGAAGGTCACGCGCAAGCAGGTCGAGGAGATCGCCCGGACCAAGCTGCCCGACCTGAACGCCTACTCGCTGGAGGCGGCGGTGAAGATCGTCGAGGGGACCGCCCGCAGCGTGGGAATCGAGGTCGTCGGGTAGCCACGCGACGCAATGCAAATTGGAGAGTGACGGCCGACCTCAGCCGTCATTCATGAGAACCCAGGAGGGAGCCAGCCATGGCGCAGGTTGGGAAGCGTTATCGCAAGGCCGCCGAGGCCGTCAAACAGGTCGTCGGGAAGAACGGAGGCCTGGAACTGGCCAAGGCTATCGAGGCGGCCAAGGCGGCCGCCACAGCCAAATTCGATGAGACCATGGAGATGGCGGTGCGGCTGGGGGTGGACCCGAAGCACGCCGACCAGATGGTCCGAGGGACGGTTGTGCTCCCCCACGGGACGGGGAAGCAGGTGCGCGTCCTGGTCTTCGCCAAGGGCGAGAAGGAGCGGGAAGCGCGGGAGGCCGGCGCCGACTACGTGGGGGCCGAGGATGTGGTGGAGAAGATCCAAGGGGGGTGGCTCGACTTCGATCGCGCCATCGCGACCCCGGACGTGATGGGTCTGGTGGGCCGCCTGGGGAAGGTCCTGGGTCCGCGCGGACTCATGCCCAATCCGAAGACCGGTACCGTCACCTTCGAAGTCGGCAAGGCCGTGCGGGAATTCAAGGGAGGCAAGATCGAGTTCCGGGTGGAGAAGGCCGGCATCATTCACGTTCCCTTCGGCAAGGCGTCCTTCGGCCCGGAGCAGCTGACGGAGAACGCCACGACGATCCTGGAGGCCTTGCTGCGGGCCAAGCCCGCCTCCAGCAAGGGACGGTACCTGAAGGGCATCTCCATTTCGTCCACCATGGGCCCGGGCGTCTCGGTCGACGTCAACGCGGTCCAGGCCATGGTCAAGGTGTAACAGGAGGGACCTGTGGGGCGCACGGAGAAGGCCAGCAGCATCGCGGAGCTCCGCGAGAAGCTGGGCGCCGCGCGGAGCGCGGTGCTCACCGACTTCCGCGGTCTGAGCGTCGCCGAGATCACCGAACTCCGGATCCTCCTCCGCAAGAGTGCGGTGGAGTACACGGTCGTCAAGAATTCCCTGGCGAGGATTGCCGTCAAGGACACGGGTCTGGCGGGGCTGGCGGCCCACTTCGAGGGCCCGACGGCCATGGCCCTCAGCCGGGCCGACCCGATGGCAGTCTCCAGGGTGTTGTCCACCTGGAGCAAGACGCGACCATCCTTCGTGGTCAAGGGGGGCATGGTCGAGGGGCACCTGGTCGGCCCAGCCGAGATCCAGGCCCTGGCCGACCTGCCGCCCCGCGTGGTCCTGCTGGCCCGGGTCGCCGGGGCCTTCCAGGCGCCGCTGCAGGCCCTGGCGAACGTCCTGGCGGGGCCGGTGCGGGCCCTGGCCAACGCCCTGGACCAGGTCCGGCGGCAGAAGGAGCGGTCCGCGTGATCCATTCCCTGTCGGGCCGATCTGCCGCCCGGCGTCCCGAGGTCTGATCCCCGAACGCGAAAGAGCCCCAAGGAGGAGGTCGCAATGGCAAAGGTCAACGTGGAGGATGTGCTGGACTCGATTGATACCTGGACGGTCTTGGAGCTGAGCAAGCTCGTCAAGGGGATCGAGGAGAAGTACGGTGTCTCGGCGGCGGCACCCGCCGTCATGGCGGCGGGACCGGCGGCCAGCGGGACCCCGGCGAAAGCCGGGGCCGAGGAGCAGACGGAGTTCACCGTCGTGCTGGCCAGCGTGGGGGAGAAGAAGATCCAGGTCATCAAGGAGGTGCGGGCCATCACCGCGCTCGGCCTCAAGGAGGCCAAAGATCTCGTGGATGGCGCCCCCAAGCCGGTCAAGGAAGGCGTCTCCAAGACCGAGGCGGCGGAGATCAAGAAGAAGCTGGAGGACGCCGGGGCAACCGTCGAACTTAAGTAGCGGGGGACAACGCGCATGGCCGTGGCGAAGAAGGCTGGTGTCGCGGATCGGATCAGCTTCGCCAAAATCCGCGAGATCATCGGGATTCCGAACCTGATCGAGATCCAGCAGCGATCCTACGAGCAGTTTCTCCAGACCCGGACGCCGCCGCAGGAGCGGGAGGATTCCGGGCTCCAGGGGGTGTTCACCAGCATCTTCCCGATCACCGACTACAATGATTCCGCCTCCCTGGAGTTCGTCCGGTACGAATTCGGCGATCCGAAATACACGGCCGTGGAGTGCCGCGAGAAGGGCATGACCTACTCGGTGCCCCTCAAGGTGACCCTCCGGCTGGTGGTCTGGGACAAGCAGACGGGCAGCGAGGCCCGCAGCATCCGGGACATCAAGGAGCAAGAAGTCTACCTGGGCGAAATGCCCCTCATGACGGAGCACGGGACCTTCATCATCAACGGGACCGAGCGGGTCGTGGTGAGCCAGCTCCATCGCTCGCCGGGGGTGTTCTTCGACCACGATGGCGGCAGCACCCACAGCAGCGGGAAGACCCTCTACTCCGCCCGCCTCATCCCCTATCGGGGGTCGTGGCTGGAGTTCGAGTTTGACGCCAACGATGTCCTCCATGTGCGGGTGGACCGGCGCCGCAAGCTGCTCGCGACGATCCTGCTGCGGGCCATCGGGTACCACAACAACGAGGAGATCCTCAAGCGCTTCTACGAGCGGGATACCCTCCACCTGCAGAAGCGGGACATCCTCCTGGAGGTGAACGCGCCCGGTGCGGCGGGCTACCGGGCGGCCCGGGACGTTCACGAGGGGCGAGAGAGCGCGCTGTCCGCCGGCAAACGGCTGACCCGTGCCGGCCTGAAGCGGTGCCAGGCCCTGAAGATCCGGCAGGTCGCCGTCCTGCGGGAGGATGTCCTGGGGCGTATCCTGGCGCGCGACATTGTGGATGCGCGCACCGGAGAGGTGCTGGGCGAATGCGGGGGCGAGGTGGCGGCGGAACTCCTGGACCGCCTGCAGGAGCACGGGGTGGAGACGTTCCAGGTCCTGTCCGGCCCGGACAACCGGGAGGTCTTCGAGGTCCGCGACACCCTGCTGAAGGACACCACGCGGGGGACCGATGAGGCCCTGGTGGAGATCTACCGTCGCATGCGCCCGGGCGATCCCCCGACGCTGGAGAGCACCAAGGCCCTGCTGGAGAACATCTTCTTCAACCCGCGGCGCTACGACCTGTCCAAGGTGGGTCGGCTGAAGATGAACAAGAAGCTGGGGCAGGAGGTGCCGTTGGAGGAACGGGTCCTGCGCAAGGAGGACATCGTCGAGGTGATCCGCTACCTCCTGAAGGCCAAGCGGGGTGAGGGCCAGGTGGATGACATCGATCACCTGGGCAACCGCCGCGTGCGGGCTGCGGGGGAACTCCTGGAGGATCAGTTCCGCATCGGCCTGGCCCGGATGGAGCGGGCGGTGCGCGAGCGGATGAGCACCCAGGAGCTGGAGACCCTCATGCCCCACGACCTGGTGAACGCCAAACCGGTGACGGCGGCCCTCAAGGAGTTCTTCGGGTCCTCCCAGCTTTCCCAGTTCATGGACCAGACCAACCCCCTCGCCGAGCTCACCCACAAGCGGCGGCTGTCGGCCCTGGGTCCCGGGGGCCTCTCCCGGGAGCGCGCGGGATTCGAGGTCCGCGACGTGCACCCCACCCACTACGGGCGGATGTGCCCCATCGAGACGCCCGAGGGTCCCAACGTGGGCCTCATCGCATCCCTCAGCACCTATGCCCGGGTGAACGACTTCGGGTTCATCGAGACCCCGTACCGGAAGGTGCGGGACGGGCGGGTGACGGACGAGATCGAGTACCTGACGGCGGACGAGGAGGAAAAGCACACCATCGCCCAGGCCAACGCCGAGCTGGATTCCCGCAACCGGTTCCTGAGCGACCGGGTCTCGGCCCGGGTGGGCGGCAACTTCGTCATGGTGTCCCCCGACCAGATCGAGTACATGGACGTGTCCCCCAAGCAGCTCGTGGGGATCTCCACGTCCCTCATCCCCTTCCTGGAGCACGACGATGCCAACCGGGCCCTCATGGGGGCCAACATGCAGCGGCAGGCGGTGCCCCTCCTGCGGCCCACCGCCCCCCTGGTGGGGACCGGGATGGAGTTCGTGGCGGCCAAGGACTCGGGTGCCGTGGTGGTGGCCAAGCGGGGGGGCGTGGTGGAGGCGGTCTCCGCCGACCGGATCATCGTGCGGGCCGATCCGAAGGAGGCGCGCTCCGACGGCCAGGACAACGGCTCCCACGTGGACATCTACACCCTCCTGAAGTTCCAGCGGAGCAACCAGAACACCTGCATCACCCAGAAGCCCATCGTGGCCAAGGGGGACGCGGTGGTGCGGGGCCAGGTGATCGCCGATGGCCCCGCCACCCAGGAAGGGGAGCTGGCGCTGGGTCAGAACGTCCTGGTGGCCTTCATGCCCTGGGGTGGGTACAACATCGAGGACGCCATTCTCATCAGCGAGCGTCTCGTGAAGGACGACCGCTTCACCTCCATCCACATCGAGGAATTCGAGATCGAGGCCCGCGATACCAAGCTGGGCAAGGAAGAGATCACCCGGGACATCCCCAATGTGGGGGAGGAGGCCCTGAAGGATCTGGATGAGAGCGGGATCATCCGCATCGGGGCCGAGGTCAAGCCGGGCGACATCCTGGTGGGCAAGGTGACCCCCAAGGGAGAGACCGTCCTCACGCCCGAGGAGCGGCTGCTGCGGGCCATCTTCGGCGAGAAGGCGGAGGATGTGCGGGACGCCTCGCTGACCGTGCCACCGGGGATCGCCGGCACCGTGGTGGATGTCAAGGTCCTCTCGCGCAAAGGCGTCGAGAAGGATGAACGGGCAAAGACCATCGAGGACGAGGAGGTCGCCCGTCTCCGCAAGGATTTCGAGGACGAGATCCAGATCATCGCCGCCGAGCGAGGCGCCCGGATCCGGGGCCTGCTGGAGGGCCGGATCGTCGGCAGGGATGTCCGTGCCCGGGGCAGCCGGAAGGTGATCATCCAGAAGCGGCACAAGCTCACCCCGGAGATCCTGGCGGAATTGTCCACCGAGGACATGCTGGAGGTGGCGGTGCACCTGGACGAGGAGGTGGCCGCCGATGCCTCCCGGCTGGCCGAGGCAGCGGAGAATCAGATCCACATCCTGGAGACTCTGCTGGAGGAGCGTATCAACCGCGTCAAGCGGGGGGACGAGTTGGCCCCCGGGGTCTTCAAGCTGGTCAAGGTCTTCGTCGCCATGAAGCGCAAACTCTCGGTGGGCGACAAGATCGCCGGGCGTCACGGCAACAAGGGGGTCATCGCCAAGATCCTGCCCGAGGAGGACATGCCCTACCTCCCCGACGGGACCCCGGTGGAGGTGGTGCTGAACCCCCTGGGCGTTCCCTCCCGCATGAACGTGGGGCAGATCCTGGAGACCCATCTGGGCTGGGCGGCCCAGGCCCTGGGCATGCGGGTCGCCTCGCCCGTCTTTGACGGGGCCGCCGAGAAGGATATCAAGGCCCTGCTCAAGCGGGCCAAGTTCCCGCCCTCGGGGAAGACCGTCCTCTACGACGGGCGCGCAGGAAAGGCGTTCCATCAGGAGGTGACGGTGGGCTACATCTACCTGATGAAGCTGGCCCACCTGGTGGACGACAAGATCCACGCGCGCTCCATCGGCCCGTACTCCCTGGTGACCCAGCAGCCCCTGGGCGGCAAGGCCCAGTTCGGCGGCCAGCGCTTCGGCGAGATGGAGGTCTGGGCTTTGGAGGCCTACGGCGCCGCCCACACCCTGCAGGAGATCCTCACGGTGAAGTCCGACGACGTGGTGGGGCGGACCAAGATGTACGAGTCCATCGTCAAGGGCGAGAACGCCCTGGAGCCCGGCCTGCCGGAGTCCTTCAACGTTCTCGTGAAGGAGTTGCAGAGCCTGGCCCTGGACGTCGAGTTGGTGAAGGAATAAGGAATCGCGCCAGCGCGACTCCTAAAGGAGCATCCTGTGGAGAAGTTCTTCGGGTTCTTCGACGAGAAGCCCATCGACCCCACCAGCTTCCGGGCCATCCGGATCGGATTAGCCTCCCCGGAGAAGATCCGGGGGTGGTCCCACGGGGAGGTGAAGAAACCCGAGACGATCAACTACCGGACCTTCAAGCCCGAGCGGGACGGCCTGTTCTGCGCCAAGATCTTCGGGCCCACTAAGGACTGGGAGTGCAACTGCGGCAAGTACAAGGGGATCAAGCACAACGGGGTCATCTGCGACAAGTGCGGTGTGGAGGTCATCCGGTCCAAGGCGCGGCGCCAGCGCCTGGGCCACATCGAGCTGGCCTCGCCGGTGGTTCACATCTGGTTCTTCAAGTCCATCCCCAGTCGGATCGGCTACCTCGTCGACATGTCCCTCCGCGACCTGGAGAAGATCCTCTATTTCGAGGAGTATGTGGTCCTCGACCCCGGGAAGACGCCCCTGCAGACCAAGCAGCTTCTCAGCGAGGAGCAGTACCGGAAAGTCGGGGAGGAGTATGGGGAAGGCTTCCGCGTGGGCATGGGGGCCGAGGCCATCCGGGAGCTCCTGAAGAAGATCAATGTGCCGGAGCTGGCCAACCACCTGCGGGCCCGCATGACCAAGGAGACCTCCCAGCAGAGCCGCAAGAAGATCACCAAGCGGTTGCGGATCGTGGAGGCGTTCCTGAACTCGGGCAACAAGCCGGAGTGGATGATCCTGGAGGTGATCCCGGTCCTGCCGCCGGAACTCCGGCCCCTGGTGCCCCTGGACGGGGGCCGCTTCGCCACCTCGGACCTGAACGACCTTTACCGGCGGGTGATCAACCGGAACAACCGGCTGAAGCGCCTGATGGAATTGCGTGCCCCCGACATCATTATCCGAAACGAGAAGCGCATGCTCCAGGAGGCGGTGGACGCCCTCTTCGACAACGGGCGCCGCGGCCGGGCCCTGAAGGGCCAGAACAACCGGCCCCTGAAGTCCCTCTCCGACATGCTGAAGGGGAAGCAGGGCCGCTTGCGCCAGTACCTGCTGGGCAAGCGGGTGGTCTACTCGGGCCGCTCGGTCATCGTGGTGGGGCCGGAGCTGAAGTTCCACCTATGCGGCCTGCCCATGTAGATGGCCCTGGAG
>JACQVO010000012.1 GCA_016209725.1 Candidatus Methylomirabilota bacterium
GGCCGAGAGGATGCCGGGCATAGCCACGGGGAAAACGATCCGGACCATGGCCTGGACGCGGGTGGCGCCGTCAATCTGCGCGCACTCCTCCAGCTCCTTGGGGATGGTGCGGAAGTAGCCCATGAGCAGCCACGTGCAGAAGGGAATCAGGAACGTGGGGTAGGTGAAGATGAGCGCCCAGAGCGAGTCGCCCAGGCGGAAGTTCCGGATCACCACGCCCAAGGGGATGAAGAGGAGCGTCTGGGGGACGAGATAGGTCACGAAGATGCCGCTGCCCAAGGCCCCGCCCAACGGGAAGCGCAGCCGCGCCAAAGCGTAGGCGGCCAGCAGGCCGCAGAACAGGGCGATGCCCGTGGACAGCACGGAGATCACCAGGGTATTAAGCAGCCAGCGCGCAAAGAGCGTCTCCTGAAAGAGCAGCGCGAAGTGCTCCAGCGTCGGGCGGAGGGTCCAGAAGGGGGCGAAGTTCGGCCGGTTCCACGGGATGTACATCTCCCGGTCCGGCCGGATGCTCGTCACCGCCATGTAATAGAAGGGGAAGAGCGTCACGATGACGAAGGCGCCCAGTGGGAGATACAGGAACACCCACCGCTTCCACCGCGCGCCCGCCACCGCTGCCATCAGGCGACCCCCTTGCCGCCCTCGCCGTGGCGGATGTACCAGAGCTGGAACAGGACGACCAGGAACAGGAATGGAAACATGGCCAATGACGCCGCCGCCCCTTCGCCAAGTTTTCCGGTGGCCACGCCGATCTGGTAGGCGTAGGTGGCGAAGAGGTGCGTGCTATTCGCCGGGCCGCCCCCGGTCAGGATGTAGACGAGCTGGAAGTCGGCGAAGGTCTGGATCACCGAGAACAGCATGACGACCGTCGTGACCGGCATCAGGAGGGGCCAGGTCACCTTCCAGAACCGCTGCCAGGCGTTGGCGCCGTCTATGGAGGATGCCTCGTACACATCGGGGCTGATCGTCTGCAGTCCCGCCAGGAGCGTGATGGCGAAGAAGGGCGTGCCCCGCCAGGCATTCACCAGGATGACGGAGCCCATGGCCATCACCGGCCCGCCCAGCCAGTCGATCCGGAGCCGGATCAAGCCGACCTGGTAGAGGGCCCAGTTCACGATGGAAAAGGTGGGGTCGAGCATCCACTTCCAGGCCAGGGTGGAGAGGACCGTCGGAACGATCCAGGGGAGGAGCATGGACGCGCGCAGGATCCGCTTGAACCCGATCAGGCTGTTCATCATGAGGGCGACCATCATCCCCATGGCGAGCTTCAGGACGGTGGCAAACCCGGTATAAACGAACGTATTGGCGGCAGCCCGACGGAAGATGCTGTCGTTCCAGAGCTTCGCGTAGTTCTGGAGTCCCACGAAATCGCCCTCGCGCCCGACGACGGAATCCAGGAGGCCCAGCCAGATCCCGCGCACGAAGGGATAGGCCACGAACAGCAAGAGCATCACGAGGGCCGGGGTCAGGAGGATCAAGGCCAGGAGCCATTCGCGGCGCTCGGTGGGCGTGGCTCGCCGGAATCGCCCGAGGCCGAATGCGGCGGGGCGGATTCGCGCGGGCTTGGGTAGCGCCGCCGAGGCGGTGGACTGTGCCGGTGAAGGCACCAGACGTTTCTCCGTGGGTTGAGGATCCCCCGGCCCGGGATACCCGGCGCGGAACCCGACAGGCTGTCTGCCGGGCCGGGGGGACTGGCGTCAGGCGCTATAGATCTTCTTCAGCTCGTCGGCGGCCCACTTGAGTGCGTCTTCCGGCGTGGCACCCTGGATCGCCTTCACTAACATGTCCAGAATGATGTACTTGGTCAGCGCTTCGGAGGCCTTCCGGCTCGGAGGTCCCGCATACCCGGGGGCCCGGGCATCCTTGATCGGGTCGCGGCACGGGGTCAGCTTGGGATCCCGGGTCCAGGCGGGATGGTCGTACCACATCTTGGTTGGCATCAGCCCGTAGCCGCCCATCACGTCGAACCACTTGGTGTACTGCTCCTTGTCCATATAATAGCGGATGAACTCCTTGGCCAGCTTCTGATTCTTGGAGTGCTTCATCACCAAGCTGCTATGGACCGGGAGATGATAGAACCGGCCCGCCGGGCCCCGGGGATGGGGGGCGTGGTTCATCATCTTGTAGATGTCCGGGAACTTGTCCCGAGCCGTGAAGTAGATGCTGGCCCCGTTGGTGGTGATCGAGATGCTCCCGGCGAGGAAAGCGCGGTTGTTGCTGGAGTCGTCCCAGGACAGGCCCCCTTGGTCCAAGCACTCCTTCCACAGGGCGGTATTGAGCTTGATGGCCTCCAGCGTCCCCTTCTTGTCCAGAGCCAATCCTCCCGGTAATTCATCGCCGTCGAGAGGGACACATGGGGGACGCCGAGCCACCGGTCTCCCACAGAGGCGTCCGCGCGGAACAGATCATAGTAGCCCCCCTGCTGCTTGCCGATCTCCTCGGCGACATCGCTCACGTCGGCCAGGCCGTCGGCGACGAGGTGGGGGAAGTTGTTGTGGAGGATGATGATGTCCGCACCCGACCCCGACACGATCGCGGCGGTCGTCCGGGTGACGATGTCGTTCTGGCCGACCCGCTCGACCTGCACCTCGACTCCCATCTGCTTGCCGAATTCCTCAGCCTGGGCGAGGAAGATCTTGTCGGCGGCGGGAAAGAAATTCAGCCGGGTCAGCAGGTGCAGCTTCGTGCCCTTGGGATACGCCGGGGCCTGTCCCGCGTGCAGGATTCCTGGGATTCCGCCCAGCGTCGCCATTCCGGCTGCCGCGGCCGCCCCCTTCAAGAAGGTTCGGCGGTCGATCGCGCGCCGTCCTTTTCCGTGGTGCTTCCGGCGCATGATGTCAGCCTCCCTCCCGGATCTCTGGAAACCGGGTCGCCAGAGTGTTGGCGGCTCCCTCGCCTGGGCCGATGCTCCCCGGACCGCTCGTGCGTCGTCCTACGCGCCGGGTGCGAAGGTTGTCTCCATCAGGCGGCGGAAGACGACCGTCGGGTCCGTGGGGTCCATCTCTGCGTCGTCCCAGGTGACGCTTTGACCTCTGGGTATCGGCCGCGTCAACCGGACACTGTGGGCGAGGCCCAGCGGCAGGCCCTTTCGCGCGAGGGACGTGGCCGCCGGCATGATCTTCCCCCAGACCATGGATCCGCCCTCGCCATCGAGCACCTCGCCGGCCTTGAGATCGCGCTTGGCGGTGGCCACGACATCGGCATGCCACCCGATCGGCGCGCCGGTGGCCTCCCCACGCAGGAC
>JACQVO010000048.1 GCA_016209725.1 Candidatus Methylomirabilota bacterium
GACGACCTCCCCATCAATAACAGTGACGGGCGTGGCCTTGTAGCCAAGCTTCAGCAGATCCTCCAGAGCCTCCTTGTCAGCCCGGATATCCTTCGCCTCGAAGGGAATGCCCGCTTGAGAAAGAAACTCCTTCTCCGCGTTGCAGCCACTTCAGCCCGGCTGCGTGTACACAATAACCTGTTTCGCCATCCTCTCCTCCATGCGTCTGTGTTGAAATCGCCCGCGAGTGCTTCTGCCGCCTATGATCGCAGCAGCTCTCCGAAGATCATCCGGCCGGCTTCCACAGCTTCCTGCAGGTTCAGAGCGGTTCCTTCCTCGCGCGGATTGGCTTTCCGCCACGCTCCCAGATGGCCCTCGGAACAGAAGAAGTTGATCAGGATGCAGCGGGACGTCGCCGTGCAGCCGCAACTATCCTTTTCGGGATACCACGCGACCACGCCGGCCGGCCAATGCGCAGCAACCACGCCACCTTCGACATGAACGCCGATGGGCGCATGGCACCAGAAGCATTCCGAGCGGATCACACCGGGGGCATCCAGCATGGAGGGAATGCCCAGGGCGTCAATGGCGCAAAGCGCATGCAGTGTGCGGTCGCCAATTTCGACCCGGTGACCCGTCGGCTTGCCTGAGAACGGGTAGGCGGCGGTAATACGCTCCGTGGTAGCGTCGTAGACGATCAGGTCGGCTTCATGCAGCCTAGTCAGAACTGCCGCCGCGTCCTCTTCCGAGGAGAGCTGGAGCTCGCGCCGAAGCTCAGCCAGCCCCGGGGCACGCCCAGTGTCAGCGAAGTGCCGCAGGACGTATCGGCGCGCCCGATCCTCGGCCTGCGAGAGGCTCGCCCGAGCCAGGCGCTGTGCCACGGTATCAACGATCGCAGCAACGCCCATGTTCCTCCCCTGTGTCTATTCACTCTCCTACCTCCCAAGCCCACCACGGCCCCAAAATCGAAAAGTCCTCCCAATCAGGGGAATCCGGCCTAGCGGGGCGCCGGGGTTCTCAAGCTGGCGGTGAAACCGTATTGGGCCACGGCCTGGTTCATCTGTTCGATGGTGACGGTACCCTTCTCGTAGGTGACGATCGCTTCGCTTCGCTCGAAGCTCACCTCGGCCTTCCGGACTCCCTTGAGCCCCTCCAGGGCCCGCTTGACCAGGACCGGTCAGCCCCCTCAGGTCATGCCGTCAATCCGGAGGTGAGCAACGACCCACTCTGCGGCATTCGCTGACAGGGCCTGGAGCAGCAGCGAGAGGCCTGGGAGAATGCCAAGGAAGACGCGGCGGTTCATACAGCCTCCTCCCCTCAGCGGGTCACACCTGCTGGCATCCCCATCGAGTCCACCGGGCCGGAACTACGCCCGGTCGTGGCCCACAGCAATATGTCGGCAGAAAGCGATGGAAACAGCGTGAAAAAAAGTGCGGCAGCTACGACCAACGCCGACACGCTGAGGAGGATAAGGTTCAGGCTGCTTCCGCCCATGGAGCATCCGGCCCGGGCGCACCTTCGCCGCTCACGGAGATGCAGGTAGAACCCGGTGCTCACGCTGATGACGCCAAGGGGGACAAAGACGGACGTGTACTGCATCGTCGTGGCCATGAAGGCGCCGCTGCCCAGCCCGAGGAGGATGATGGCCAGCGGCAGGACGCAGCAGAGCGAGGACACCACGGCCCCACCCATGCTGATGAATCCTCCTACCAATGCCCGGAGCCGAGCCATCCTTCTTCCTTCAATCCATGAGTCCAGGTGTGTGTTTACTGCGCTTACCTTCTTCGCCTGTTTGCCGTCGCTGCCAAAAGCTGTAGCCAACAAGGAGCAGGAAAAGGGCCAACAGCGGGAACAACACGTAATCCAGGTACCCCGTCCAGGCGGCGAGGCCGAGCAGACCCAAGAGCGCCACCGCGGCCGGCGTGAAACAGGCAACGCACGTGAGGATCGTCCCGATGGCCCCGATCTTAGACAGGTGCTTCCCTTTCTCCCGAGTCATAGGCTATTCCCTTATCAGCCTAACGGCCGCACTTTCGAACGCCCGAGTAGGATCCGACGGTTACCACGCGGGGCGCCGCGTGCGCGAGCCGAGCCAGAGTCCCCCCGCGCTTCCGGAAAGGCCACCCAAAGCGATCCCGCCTAGGATTGCTGCGGTGAATGCGCCTGGGAGGGCGCTACAGACGATAAGCACATAGGGTGCCATGAGGAGGGCAAATGCGACGCCTGTCGCCGTCCCATTCAACCCGGCGCCGGCCCCGCCCATCAAGCGGGCGGACACCAGCCCCACCAGGAGCAGCGGGATCACGCCATAGAAGATTCCGGCGATGAAAAAAAGTGTGCTGTCAGGCAGCCCCGCGAAAACGCTGAACCCCTTGAGCCCCTCACGGCACAACTGGAATGCCCGCTCATACGGGAGGAATACCGACGCCGCGATGGAAAGCAGGACCGCCGCCACGGCAGCAAGGGCTGTAGCTACGGGACGGAGCCGTGGGCCCAGGGTGGCCGCCTCCTGCTCCACTCGGGCCAGGAGATCGCGCTCGATCCGGGAATCCATGGCTGGGACCGGCCACCGGCCCAGGCGCTCCCATGATTCCCGAAAGGAGGCTAGCTCCTCCCGGCAGCAGGCGCAGGTGGTAAAGTGCTCCTCGAATTCTCTCCGCTCGATCGAGACCACTTCGTCGCTGAGATACGCGGTCATCAGGGCCTGGGCGTCCTGGCACTGCATTGAACCGGTTCCTCCGTCATATCGTTAAACGATGGCGAACAGGATAAGGTTACACGCAGCCCGGATCGCTCAGTCGGTGAGCGCCCGCCGGAGGGCCTGAAGGGCCCGGTGGGCGCGAACCTTCACGGCACCTTCTGAGGTACCCAGGATCTTCGCAATCTCGCGATATCGCAGGCCCTCGAACCGGCTGAGGAGCAGGATCGCCCGGTCCTCCTCCGCCAGGGAGGCGACCGCGCGCCGCAACACCGCCTCGGCCTCCTCCTGCGCCAGGGTCTCCAAGGGACCGGGGGTTGGGTCCGGGATGCTCAAGGTCGCTGTCTCGGGCTCTATGAATGTCCCAGGGGTCCAGGCCCGCTTCACAGAGTCCAGGAAGAGGTTCCGGGCAATGGTGAAGAGCCAGGTGGCGAAGGCGGCCCGAGGCTCGTACCTCGCCCGGTCACGGAAGACCCGGAGGAAGGTTTCCTGAAAAAGGTCCTGTGCCGAGGATGGATCGCCGGTGTAGCGGACCAGAAAAGCATACAGCCGATCGCGGTAGCGCCGGTAGAGTTGCTCGAAGGCAGTCCGGTCGCCCGCCTTCACGGCCAGCATCAGCTCCAGGTCGCTCGGCTCTTTCATCGACTTGCCCGCCGCCACCGCTGGTGCCGGGGTGGTGGATCGATCCGCGTGCAAGCACCCAGGTGCGCCGCGTTTTCCGTGGCCAGGCGCTGACCTAACGTCACAATCCGTCGCAATCGCCAGTCCGTCACGCGGTAATAGGTGAACCGACCGCGCTCCTCTGAGGTCACGTACCCGCACCAGCGGAGACAGGCCAGGTGGCTGGACAATCGGCCCTGGGCGATCCCGAGTCGCCGGAGCATGGCGCTGACACTCAACTCTCCCTCGGCCAGCAACAATTCCAGGACCTTTAGCCGCGTCGGATCACCCAGCCCTCGGAAGAACCGCGCCGTCACGTCCAGCCGGTGGAATTCCCGTCGAGACAGGTTCTTTCGCAGGGCGCGCATTCCCCGTCCCCCTTGATCGGGTTGGCATACGGAAGCCCGTATATAACGATCTCCAAGTAGTGTCAAGACAGGGGCCTTGAAAGACCAAGCTTAGGGTCCTATCATCCCAAGTCGAGTCATCCCTGAAGTCGTGAGGGCGATTGCGTCCCCGTGCTCCCGCGCGGAAACCGCCTCGCGCGTAGTTCTGGTAGTTTGATGGCAACTCCTCCGGCCCGTCCCGGCATCTCCCTGGGGCGGCTCACGGTGCACCCGCAGACGGCCGCAGGGCTGCTCGTGCTCCTCGCCGCCGCCGCTCTGATAATGGCGAGCAGCCGCCGGGATCCGGAGTTCGGCGTCTTCGCCACGGTCGGGTTGGGTTTTGGCATCGTCCTGCAGCGCAGCCGGTTCTGCTTCAACGCCGCCTTTCGCGATCTCTTCCAGTTTCGCTCGGGCCGGACGATGAAGGGCGTGATCGTGGGCATGGCCGTGGCCACGCCCGGGTTCGGCCTGCACATGTTCAACCTGCTGCCCAATCCATCGCTGGGCCCGGTCGCCCCCGAGGCGCATGCCACCCCGATCAGCCTCGCCCTGGTCCTGGGCGGCCTGCTCTTCGGCACCGGTATGGTCATCGCCGGCGGATGTGTGTCGGGCTCCATCTACCGCATGGGCGAGGGATATCTGACCTCCTGGGTCAGTTTCGGCGGCATCCTGGGCGGGCTCCTGGTTGCCGCGCGTACCTGGAACTGGTGGTGGGAGCACTTCATCCGGGAGGCACCCGTCCTCTGGCTGCCCCGGTCCCTGGGCTACGGTGGCGCCGTGACGCTCACCCTGGCCGGGTTGGGAGCCGTCTATCTGCTCGTCCTCTGGATTGAGTCCCGGGGCGGCGGAGGGCTGCAGGAGGCCGTGTCTCCAGATGCTGCGGTGGCCTTTGCCCCCAAGGTCCGCGGGCTCGCGCGCGCTGTCTTCCGGCAGGGATGGCCGGCAGCGGCGGGGGGCACGGCGGCCGGCTTGCTGAACCTGCTGAGCTATGAGGCCCACATGCCCTGGCGGGTGGTGGGCGAGCTGTCCCGCTGGTCCATCGGGGGAGCCACTCTTGTCGGCCTGGCGCCCGGCCCCCTCCGTGGCACGGAGGATCTTGCCGCCTGTACGCTGAGGGCGGGAGGAGGAGTCCTCACCCACGGCTTGCTCCTCAATGCCGGCCTATTTCTCGGCTCCCTGCTGGCGGCGCTGCTGGCCCACGAGTTCAAACTGCGTATCCCCCGGAAGCGCGTGCGCTACATCCAGGCGCTGGGTGGGGGGCTCCTGATGGGCTATGGGGGCGGGATCGCCCTGGGCTGCACGGTCGGGGCCTTTTTCTCGGCAATCCCGTCGCTCGCCCTGAATGGCTGGGTCTTTGCGCTGGCGCTCGCCGCAGGAGCATATATCGGTCTCCGGGTCATCGAGCGCATTCCGTAGAGGGAGTGGGGCCATGTTTGTGGATGCGCGCGGGGAGCCCTGTCCCTATCCCATGAAGCAAGTCATGGAGGCCATGGACCGGCTCCCGGAGGGTGAAGAGCTGGAGGTCCTGGTAGACCATCCGCCGGCGGTGGACATGATTCGCCTGCTCGCCACCCGGCGGGGCTTTCTGATGGAGACCGAGCCGGCCGGCAGCGCCGAGTGGCGGATCAGGCTCCGCCGGCCAGAAGGCAGGGAGGTGAAGCCATGAAGCGAGGGCTTTTGATTTTGATCCCGATCGCGGGGCTGCTGGGGGCACCGGTTGGCGCCGCGGCGCAATCGGCGCTGGCCTACGCATTCAACGCCCAATCAAAGGACGTGACCATCATCGACACGGCGACCAACGCGAATATCGCCACGAAGCCTCTAGGGGCCGCGGTGAAATGGCTCTCCAACGAGCAGGACTTCTTCGACGGCCGGCTGGCGTGGACGTATGAGGACCTGGCCGACGGTGCTGTAGACGTCATCGCCATCGACCTGCAGGAGATGCGGGTGGTGCACCGGGTGAGGGCCGGCCGGGGTCCCGCGCACTCCGTGATCCTCACGCCGGATAAGCGCCGGGCCATCGTCAACGTGGCCGGCGACGATAAGCTGGTGGTCGTGGATACCCGCACTGCCACAATCGCCGCGCAGGTGCCCGTCGGGAAATTCCCCTGCGACCTGGACCGTACGGCCGACGGCCGCATGGCCTACTTTCCCGAGCGGGACCAAGACACGGTCGCCGCGATCGATCTGCAGACCCTTCAGGTGGTGAAGCGCGTGCCCATGGGTGAGGGAACGCGCCCCCACATGCTGCGCCTCTCTCCCGACGGGCGAACCGTCTGGGTGCAAAACGCCCGGGAGAACACCAACGTCATCCTGGATGCCCAGACCCTGGACAAGCTGGCCACCATCCCCGTGGGCAGGGTCCCCGTCACGAACGCCTTCACACCGGATGGCCGGTTCGGCTACATCACCCACTTCGAGGACAACTTCGTCTCCGTGGTGGACACGCGCAGCTTCAAGGAAGTCAGCCGGATCAAGGTGGCCCAGGGGCTGGCCGTGATCACCTTCCGCCCCGACGGAAAGTTCGCCTATGTGGCCGCGAAGGATTCCCAGGCGGTGGGGGTGATCGATGTCGCCCAGCAGAAGCTCGACAGGCTCATCCCGGCGGGCAAGCAGCCCTGGGGCCTCATCGTCTCACCTGAGCGCCGATAGCCCCATTCCCCCTGTGGCAGGGTCTCCATCCTGCCGCGGGAGGTAAGGCAATCTTCCCCATCCTACCGTCGCCCGCCCGGCCAGGTGAGGAACGGGATGTTGACGACCACGCCGGGGCGGGTGATCGTGATCTCCCCCGCGGCCTCGGCGGCCTTCACCTCGGCCGCGGACCGCATCTCTCGCGACTTCCTCTCATCCTTCCACGAAACCAGATTCAGGGCTCGCAGGGGACTGTAGCCATCGGTGCCGGGGGGCCGGTCGAACACGTCGGCCTGGAATTTGAATGGCCCCTCCCCCCTTCTCACGCCGTTGGTGAAGACAAACACGTTCGCCACGATGCCCTCGGGCGCTTGGGCAAGCGACGGCACCACGATGACCGGGGAGTTCAACATGTCTGTGAGCAAGTCGGCCACCTTCGCGTCCGAGACTTCCGGATGGATGAATTTGATTCGCTGCCCCTCCACATACCCATAGGTGAACGGTATCCCGACGGGGTTGACGAAGTATCCGGCCGTGAACCCAGTGGATAGGGCCGCAATAATAAGGATAGCCCAGACCCATTTCCGCATCTCACTTCTCCCCCACCACGTGGCCGAGCCGCGTCAGGGCCTGCTCGATGACCCGGCGCTGGCCATGGCCGTCGCGTGTGGTCACTGTTACCAGTTTGGTGTCCGCGTCTCCCTCCACCGAGACGACGTTCGGGAGCTTCCCTAGTTCCTCTTGGATGATGCCCACGCAGCCCTGGCAATGGATGGTCGGCACCGTGAGCGAGACGCGCTCGACCGCGGCAGGGCGCCTCCGGAGCCGGGGGACCAGCCGGCCCCAGAACGAGTTGAGCAGGACCGCCGTCACGCTGGCGGCCATCGCCGCCATCGCCCAGGCCGGGGCGATAAGGCCCGTGGTGGCCAGGGGAACGCCCACCCCGTTGAAGGCAA
>JACQVO010000049.1 GCA_016209725.1 Candidatus Methylomirabilota bacterium
GAAGGCGCGGCCCACTGCTGGGGGAATCTCGGTGTGAGCGTCGAGGCGGCAATGGCCTGCCGGCGGCTCATCCTGCTGACCGAGGAGGTCGTCGATCCCGCGGTGATCCGAAGCGACCCGAACCGGGTGCTGGTCCCGCCTTTCAAGGTCCACGCGGTCGTGCACGAACCGTACGGGGCCCACCCATCGCCGGTCCAGGGGTATTACAACCGGGATCACGAGTTCTACCACCAGTATCACCTCGAGACCCGGAATACCGAGGGCTTTCACGCCTGGGCCCGGAAGTGGATCTTCGACCTGCCGGACCGCGCGGCCTACCTGAAAGCGCTCGGGTCGGAACGGGTGGCGGGCCTGGGCGTGAAGCAGCGCCGGTGGGCGGCGCCGGTGGACTATGGCTACTAACCTCCATCCGAAGCCCCAGGCATTCTCGCCCGGCTGAGGCGGATTGGTGGTGAAGAATTTCGTGACGGGGTCATAGTCCACGCTTTTCCGGGAGCGTGGCCTGTGTTATGTTACCCGCCGGCTGCGGGAGTCGAAGGATGGAACAGAAAACCATGGACACGGTCCTTGCGTTTTGACGCAGGATGCGCTTCGAAAGGCCTTCGGCGAGGGAACCCATGTGCGCATCCAGCTCCCGCTGGCCCTGGATCCCTCTTCGGAACCCGAGCCCGATGTGACGGTGGTCCGCGGATCCCCGCGGGATTATCGCGACGCCCATCCCTCTGCGGCGCTCCTCGTGGTGGAGGTTGCTGATACGACCCTTTCCCACGATCGGGACCAGAAGGGGAGCCTGTATGCCCGGGCGGGGGTCGCGGACTACTGGATCGTGAATCTTGTGGATCAGGTTCTGGAGGTGTACCGAGATCCTGGTCCTTCGCCCCAGTCCCGCTCATGAACCAAAATGTTTGGGATAATCGCTATTTGTCGAGGAAAATCAGCCCTTTCTTGATGGCCACACGGATCAGTCCAGCCACCCCATGAACGCCCAGCTTGGACATCAGGGCGGCCCGATGCTTCTCCACCGTTTTCACGCTGATCTTCAGGCTCTCAGCGATCTCGGTGCTGGTGTTCCCTTCGGAGATGAGCTGCAAGACCTCCGCCTCCCGGGCCGAAAGCAGGTCGGATGACCCTGACCCCGGACCACCGGCGCGGACCGCCAGGAGCTCATCCACAATGGAACCTGAAATCCCTGGGCTGAGAAACACCTCACCCTTATTGGCAGCCCGGACCGCCAACAGCAACTCCTCTGTGAGCGAGCCCTTGAGCAGGTAGCCGTTGGCGCCGCTCTGCAGGGCCTGCCGCACCAGTGTCGCGTCAGAGTACATCGAGAGGATCACGACCCGCGTCGCCCTGCCGAGCGTCCGGATCCTCTTGATTGCCTGGATTCCGTCGAGACCCGGCATCGAAATATCCAGCACGAGCACGTCGGGGGCCAGCCGCTCGACCAGTTCGACCGCTTCCCGGCCGTCTGCAGCCTCACCGATGACCCGGATATCGCCTGCCTTCTCCAGGAGCGCCCGGATGCCCTGCCGCACCAGGTGGTGGTCGTCAGCCACAATCGCCCGAATCATTCGACCCCCTTGGCGGGTATGGTGGCGATGAGACGGGCGCCCGTGCCGGGTTCGGATTGGATCTCCAGCCGCCCACCCAACGCGTCGAGCCGTTCTCGCATCCCCAGCAACCCGATGCCCGTCCGCTGACCCGAAATGGACGTCACGGCCACGGAATCGAACCCCCGTCCATCATCTTCAACCGAGAGGCGGATCGTCTCGCCTTCGGAACGCAGCGCAACCCGAACCTGGTTCGCCTGGGCATGTTTGGCAGCATTCGTCAGGGCCTCTTGCAGAAACCGGTAGAGACAGATACTGGCCGAGTCCGACACTCCGGGCAGTTCTGTCCCCCGGTAGGCAATGGACGACCCCGTTCGTTTCGCAAAGTCTTGGCAAAAACCCTCCAGGGTAGCGTTCAAGCCCACCGTGTCCAGCGCCGGGGGGCGTAGGTCTTGGGCCAGCAGCCGAATCTGCTCTGTGGTCGCTTCGGTCAAGGCCACCGCCTGGCCGATGCGCTGTCGGAGCGCACCCATCGCTTGGGGCAAATCGGCGAGCACCAATTCCAGGCCGATCCTGAGCGCGGTCAGGGCCTGGCCGGCCTCATCGTGGAGCTCACGGGACAAAGACCGGCGTTCCTCCTCCTGAGCCGAGACGACTTTTCGGGTGAGCCGCTCCAACCGCTCGCGCCCGGCGCGCACCTGCTCGAACAACTGGGCGTTTTGGATGGCAATCGCCGCCTGGGTGGCGAAGAGGGCAAGCAGCTCGCGGTCCTGGTGGGTGAAGCGCCGCCCGGGGTCGTGGTGGTGGCTGCCGATCACGCCGAGGAGGCGGTGCCGGTACACCAGGGGCTCGGAGAGGACGGCGGTGATCCCGGATCGCTCCAGGACCAGGGGCACGGCGTGGGGGGACGTCCGGTAGTCGTTGAGCATCATGCCTTGCCGTCGCTCGGCGACCGTCCCCGCCACCCCCTCGCCGAGGCGGGGCCGCCGCCCGCGCATCCACTCCCCCTGGCCGTGCCAGGCCGCCGGCACGAGCACCTGGGCCGCCTCGTCCCAGAGCCAGACGGACCCCGAGGAGGCGCTCACCAGCTCCGCGGCCCGCCGGTGGATGAGGTCCAGGAGGGTGGCCAGGTCCAGCTCCCGCGTGATCTCGGCGGTGATATCGCGGATGGCCTCCAATTGCTTGCACCGCTCCTGTTCCGTCGTGTAGAGCCGGGCGTTCTCGATGACGGCCGCCGTCTGGTTGGCGAAAATCTCCAGCAGGGCCATGTCCTCCGCGGAGAACTGCCGGCCGGGCGCGTGGTTCAGGGTCAGGACCCCCACCAGATGGTCCCGGCTGGCGAGCGGGGCGGCCATGCAGGCCTCGAGCGGCACATGGCGGAGAAGCTGGTCATCGTGCCGGGCATCCTCCCGGTACCTGTTCCAGATGAGCCCCCGGCCGCACTCGGCGACGGTCCCCGTGATCCCCTGGCCCAAGGGATAGCGGATGTCCCGTATGAAGTCGCCGATGTTGACCCAGGCGTGCGGGCGCAGGGCTTGCTCCGCCTCGTCCCACAGATACAAGGTGCCGCTGTGGGCGCGGGTGAGGTCCACGGCCCGGCTCACCACCTGCCGGAGGACCATCTCCATGCGCCGCTCCCCCACCATGTCGCGGCTCACCTCCATCACGGCCTCGAGTTCGGCGGCGCGTCGCCGCTCGGCCTGGTAGAGCCGCGCGTTCTCGATGGCGATGGCCGCCTGGGCGGCGAAAAGGGCCAGGAGCTGCCGGTCCGCTTCCGTGAAGCGCTGTTCCGTCGCCTTCCTGCCGGCGCTGATCACCCCGAGGAGCCGCCCCTGGTACAGCAGGGGCTCGGCGACGCAGGCGGTGACGGCGGTGTGGGTGAGGATCCAGGGATGGGCATGGGGGGACGTCCGGTACTCGTTGACGATCAACCCCTGCCGGCGCTGGGCCACGGTCCCCCCGACCCCCTCGCCCAGCCGATAGCGCACGGCTTCGAACGACGCATCGTGCCCGCGCCACGCCTTTGGGACGAGACACTGCGCCTGCTCGTCCCAGAGGCTGACGACCCCCGAGGTCCCCTCCACCAGCTCCAGGGCCCGCTGGGTGATCAGGTCCAGGAGGGTGGAGAGGTCCAGTTCCCGGGTGATCTCCGCCGTGACGGTGCGGACGGTATCGAGTTGGCTCGTGCGGCGGGCCAGCGCCTCTTCCGCCTGCTTGCGCTGGGTGATGTCGAGATACATGGCCCGGGTGCCGGACGCGTGGCCATCGGGATCCGTTTCTGGTACGGAGCGGATCAAGACGGGGATCACTCGTCCGTCCCGTGCCAGCAGTTCCCGCTCCTCGACATCGAAGCGGCCTTCCAGTGCTCGCCGGTAGCCACCCAGGTCCAGCAACTTCACCTGCGACTCGGGCACATAGAAGTCGCCCAACGGCCGCCCCAGGACCTCGGGTCGGGTATACCCCAAGATCCGCAGGAATACCTCGTTGCAGTCGGTGATGACCGGAATCCCTTTCTCGCTTCGGCTGATCACGTACATCACCGGCGCCTCCGCGAAGAGGCGGCGGTACCGTTCTTCCGCCCGCCAGACAGCCTCCTCCGCCCGCTTGAGGTCAGTAATGTCTGCGAGGGTTCCCAGATAGCCAGTCAGATCTCCTGCATCGTCGCGTAAGGCGACCGCACCCCCTGTCGCCCAAGTGGTTTTTCCGTCAGGCGACTGGAACCGGCACTCCATCGAGAACTCCGGCCCGTCCTGCGCCGCCGTGGACCAGCCGGCAACAACCCGTTCACGATCCTCGGGGTGGAGCGCCCGCATCCAGCCCCGCCCCAGCGCTTCCTCCTCCGACAGCCCGGCCATCTTGAACCAGCGCTCGTTCACGAAGAGGCACTCTCCCTGGGTGTTGGTGACAATGATGCCCACCGGGGCGTGACTGACGAAGGTGCGGAAGCGTTCCTCGCTCTCCCGCACCCAGGCCTCGGCTCGCCGGCGCTCGTCTGACTGTCGTTCCAGCGCCGCCGCCATCTCGTCGAAGGCGGAGGCCAACTGGTTCAGCTCCCCCGGTCCGGCAGCCAGCCCGGTGCGGGCGCTCAGGTCGCCGGCGCCCAACCGTTTCGTCGCGGTCACGAGCTCCCGCACCGGTCCCAGGATGACCGCATTCCCGCCCACCCACGCCGTCGCCAGCGCCAGGAAGGAGACCAGCCCCAAGAGCGCGAGGCCGCGGGTGAGCGCGCGGTGGCTCGAGGCAAACGCGACCTGCGTCGGGATGCCCACGGCGACATAGACGTCCCGGACTCCCGGCGCGCCCTGCAGCGGAGAGAACCCGTACAGGCGGGGGACGCCGTCCTGGTCGCGCACCTCCAGTGTGCCCTCGCCCTGCTGGGCCCGCATGGCCTGGAAAAGGGGCGTCTCCCGCACGGGCTTCCCGATCCAGGACTCGGAATCGGGGGAGCGAGCCAGGATCGTGCCGTTGCGGTCCACCAGGAGGAAGACTGATCCCGGCGGCAACTGCGCGCGGACGGCGAGACGGTTGAGCCATCGCAAGTCCAACCCGGCGAAGACGACGGCCCGCACATTCCCGGCTTGGTCCAGGGCGGGGTAGGTGAGCGCCATGACGGGCCGCCCGGTGACGCGCCCGATCAGATACCCGCTGACGGTGAAGTCGCGCGTGGCGAGGGTGCGCTGGAAGTATTCCCGATCGGCCACCCTGACCGGGCCGGGGGTCGGCCGGCTGGAGCAGAAGATCTCGCCCTGCGGGGTTTGCGCCGCCAGGCCGGCGTAGTGCGGGAAGTCTCCCAGGATCTTGGCAAAGAGGGACCGGCAGGCCTGCGCGTCCTGGTCATGCACCGCGGGGAGATGCGCCAGGGCGACGAGGAGCTGGCGCGCCCCGTCGATCAGCCGCTCGTGCTCGTGGGAGACCTGACGAACCCACAGCAGGCCCTCTCGCTCTGCGTCGGCCCTTTCGTCCCGGCGCTGCTCCGAGACGGTGTACAGGATCAGCACCAGTGCGGGGATGGTCGCCAGGAGAACGAGGAGCGGGATGCGGACGCGCAGGCTGGAAAAGGAAAATCGGCCCATGGAAACCCCTCCCGACCTATACCTATCCCTTCCATCCAGCCGAACGCAAGGGAAATCTGACCGGAGGGAGGCGGCGGACCAGCCTCGGGCCGGCCTGAGGTCGAAGCGGCGCGTCCACGGGGCGCGCGGACTCGCCTGTCTCGATCAGGGACGAACGGTTACGCTCGAAGGATGCCGATTCTCCGGCGCCCCCAGGCCTTCAACCCTAAAAATGGGGTCCTTTATTTCAAAAAGGTAGGGGAAGACCCCATTGACGGAGTGTCCACTTCGTTGGAGAGTGTTGGTCAACATTGCACGTAATCCAGCAGGAATCCTCATGACGGATAGACCGGGCCGATGACGACCGATCAGCCTGCGCCGCATTGGTACGCGATTCGGACCCGGTCCCGCCACGAGAAACGCGTCAGCGACGAGCTTGCGGCGAGGGGGATGGAGCCATTCCTCCCGCTCATGCGGCGCTGGCGGCAATGGAAGGACCGCCGCAAGCTGGTGGCCTTTCCCCTCTTCCCCGGATACTGCTTCGCCCATTTCCCGCCCTCGGCGCGGGTGGCCGTCCTGACCGCCCACGGCGTGGTCCAGATCCTGGGAAACCATGACGGCCCGGTTCCCGTTCCGGAGTCGGAGATCGAGGCCGTGCGCCGCCTCGTCGAGAGCACCCTGCCCTACGATCCGCACCCCTACCTCACGGAGGGCATGGCGGTGGAGGTGATCCGGGGTCCCCTGGTCGGGGTTCGCGGGATCCTGCTCCGCAAGGGCGCCCGGGCCCGACTGGTGATCGGCGTCACCCTGATCCAGCAGGGCGCCTCCGTCGAGCTGGATGCCCTGGATGTCTCTCCCGTCTCGTGAAGGATGAGTTGGGGAGCAGAGGAGCATGGGTGCAGAGGGGCAGAGGGGCAGGGGAGCGGAGATGACTGGCGGATTCTTCCGGTCCGGGAATTGCGATGGCGCCTTCTCTGGGTTAGCCCCCGGGAGGCGTTTCTCTTTTGGAACTCCCTGGGGCTCCTTGCCGAATCTTCTCTTCCGCCCGACGCAGCATACCCCACGACGGAAGGACAGGAGCCGCGGGCTGGCTAGTCCGGCGCCCGTGCCCTGACCCGTTGGCCGGGCCCGTCGGGGCGCTCCGCGCTGCCGACCAGGCCGGCAACTCAGACCATAGATCCAAGACGCCGACGCCTCGTCACTTGGGGGACGGAGGGCGGAGCACCTGCACCCCGTCCCTGTAAGTGAGAGGGCGCGAGCCTGCCCGGCCCCTGGTTCTTGCTTTCATTGCACATCCGAAATTCGCAATCCGAAATCCGAAACTGATCCGGTAGAACAGACAACGGGGAGCGGGATCCGGTAGGGACTCCTCCCGC
>JACQVO010000052.1 GCA_016209725.1 Candidatus Methylomirabilota bacterium
ACCTGGGCCTCGCCCACGAGCTCAGGCAGGCGCTCGCCACCTACACGGAGAGCGGCGGCTCCGGCAGGACCGCGATTAATCAGGAGGAGGCGGTCGCGGTCATGCTGGAGATGCACGAGGTCTGCTGCGGGCGCCTGCACCTATTTGACTGGTCGAAGTGGGTTACGGGCACTCCGGCGGAGCGGCTGGGCCTCCGGCCGCCGCCGCAGGAGCACGTCCTCGCCCAGCCGGAGGGGAAGGATCGGTTCCGCGTGCCGTCCAAGAGCTATCGCAGGCGTTCGACCTGGCCGTGCGGCAGATCGTCTCCCGCGCCGTAGCGTCCGAGGGAGTGGTGGACATCTTTGCCGCGGCCGGGTTGAAGAAGCCGGACATCTCGATAAGAACGTCGTACAGGCGCGCTCCTTTGCCGAGATGCTGGAGGAGGCCATCCGGCGCTACCAGAACCGCGCCATCGAGGCTGCCCAGGTACTCGAGGAGCTGATCGCCCTGGCCAAGGGGATGCGGGAGGCGGATGCGCGTGGCGAAGAGTTGGGTCTCAGCAGTGACGAGAAAGCCTTCTACGACGCCCTGGAGACCAACGACAGCGCGGTCCGAGTGCTGGGCGAGCCCACGCTCAAGAGAATCGCGCAGGAGCTGGTGGTGGCGGTGCGCAAGAACGTCACCATTGACTGGACAGTGCGCGAGAACGTGCGGGCGAACCTGCGCGTCATCGTCAAACGCATCCTCCGAAAGTACGGCCATCCTCCGGACAAGCAGGAGAAATCCACCCAGACCGTGCTTGAACAGGCCGAAGTGCTGTCCGAGGCGTGGGCTGTCGCATAGCCAAGGGAGAGGGCTGCGACGATGCCGGGCGGTACTCAACCGTCGCTTATGTGCGCGCTCGCTCCGTTCGCTTGATAGGTGAGGGAATTCTTCGATTCTGGGGGCTTGCCCTGCCGGCCCCAGACGATGCCTGCTGCCGATCACCCGGGACACTCATCTGCTTCTTCGACGATCCTCAATCCATGGACCTCGCTGTCAAAGTCGCCTTTTCTCTTGATCTTTCCGACCATCCGGCGTAAATTTTGCGGAAAGGTGGCCGGTTGCCGGGTCTGCCGCCTGGAGGCCTGGCGGCTGGCCGTTTCGCCTTTTTGGGGGCGCGGTGCGGGAAGCCATCGAAGAGTATCTGACGTATCTCAGGGCGGAGCGCGACTCGTCGGCCCACACCCTGCGGAACTACCGGGTGGATCTGACGCAGTTCCTCGGCCATCTCGAGGAGCGGACCGGCGGAGGGAGCAGCCCGCGCGCCGAGCAGGTGGATCATCTGGCCATCCGGGGATTCCTGGCGCGCCTGCATGGGGCGCACCTGGCGAAGGCCAGCGTGGGGCGGAAGCTGGCCACGCTCCGCTCGTTTTTTCGCTTTCTCTGCCGGCAGGGTCGACTGACCGCAAACCCCGCGGACCTGGTCCACGGCCCCCGACTCCCGGTGCGGACCACACCCCATCTCTCCGTGGACGAGGCGTTTCAGTTGCTGGCCGCGCCGGCCCATGCGGCCCCTGCGACAACGCCGAAACCGCGCGGCCCGGCCGCGGCTCTGCGTGCCCGCGATCGGGCGGTCCTGGAACTGTTTTACGCCTCGGGGCTTCGCATCGGGGAATTGGTGGCGCTGGCCATCCCTGATGTGGATCTCCAGGAGGGGCTGGTGCGGGTTCTGGGCAAGGGCCGGAAGGAACGGATCGTCCCGGTCGGCCGGCAGGCCTGTGAGGCCCTGCGGGCCTACCTGGATGTCCGCGGCGGGATTCCCGCGCCGGCGGCGAAGGGTCCGCGGGACCCCGAGGCGCTGTTCCTGAACCATCGGGGGGGTCGCCTCAGTGTCCGGGGTGTGTCGAGGCTCGTCCTGGCGTACCTGCTGAAGAGCGGCCTGGGGAAAAAGATCACGCCCCACGGCCTGCGGCACAGCTTCGCCACGCACCTCCTGGACGCGGGGGCGGACCTCCGCGCCATCCAGGAGTTGCTGGGCCACGCGCATCTGCGCACGACGCAGCGCTACACCCACGTCGGGCTGGACAAGGTGCTGGAAGTCTATGACCGTGCCCACCCGAGAGCCCGGTCCAGCGGCCAGGCCCCTAGTCCGGTGCCGGGGAAGCCATGAAAAGGCCTAGCCTGGATGATTCACGAACGGACGCGTGAATTCTCCGGATCAATGGCCAATGACCAATCCCGCCATGGCGGGATGACCAATGAAAGTTGGCGCGCACAGCGCGCCGTCAAGGAGCGCCACGGAGATGCCGTCCCCAATTGGCCATTTGCCATTGGGATTTGGCCTGCCTGTGCCACGGCAGACAGGTCATTCCCGCCATCATTCGCGAACGAGTTCGCGAATGATCCGGGCTAGAGGGCCCCACCAACCTGGCGGCCCGGGGCCCGTCCTGCGAAGCACAACCATCCTGTCCGTCCGGCACCGGGGACAGGCGGCCATCGCCGGCGATGGACAGGTGTCCTTCGGCGAGGTGGTCATGAAACACAC
>JACQVO010000047.1 GCA_016209725.1 Candidatus Methylomirabilota bacterium
GCATCGTAGTAGCCCGCGCTCAGGGCGTAGGTGCCCAGCATGATGCGCCGCTTGACCTCCGGGCCGAAGCCCTCCCGCCGCGTCTTCATGTACATGTCAATGAGGTGGTCCGACTTGGCCGTCCGGTAGCCGTACTTCACGCCATCGTACCGTTCGAGGTTCGAGCTGGCCTCGGCCGTGGCGACCAGGTAGTAGGTGGCCACAGCGTAGTCGGTGTGCGGCAGGGAGACGCGCTCCCGGACGGCGCCCAGCCGCTCCAGGACCCGAATGCCCTCGTGAATCGCCGACTCAACCTCGGGGTCCATCCCGGGGATGAAATACTCGGAGGGAATCCCGATGCGGAGACCCTTGATCTCTCCGCTGAGGGCGGCCTCGTAGTCGGGCACGGGGACATTGGCCGAGGTGGAGTCGAGCGGGTCGTGGCCGGCGACCACCCCGAGCAGGATCGCGGCGTCCCGGACTTCCTTGGTCATGGGTCCGATCTGATCCAGGGACGAGGCGAAGGCAACCAGCCCGTACCGGGACACCCGGCCGTAGGTCGGCTTGAGGGCGACGATGCCGCAGAAGCCGCCCGGCTGTCGAATCGAGCCACCCGTGTCGCTCCCCAGGGCGCCGGCGCACATGTCGGCGGCGACTGCCGCCGCCGAGCCGCCGCTGGACCCGCCGGGCACGCACCCGAGGTTCCACGGGTTCCTGGTCTTCTTGAAGGCCGAGTTCTCGGTCGAGGAGCCCATGGCGAACTCGTCCATGTTGGTCTTGCCCAGCATCACGGCTCCGGCTGCGTTCAGCCGCGTCATGACGGTGGCGTTGTAGGGCGGGAGGTAGTTCGCCAGGATCTTGGAGGAACAGGTGGTGGCGATGCCCTTCGTGCAGATCACGTCCTTGATGGCCAGCGGGATGCCCGCCAGGGGAGGCAGTTTCTCTTTCCGACCCTGGATGTCCTGGAACTTCTTGGCGAAGCCCAGCGCCGGCCGCGGCGTCAGCGTGTTGAAGGCCTGGATCTGGTCTTCCACCTGGCCGATCCGGACGAGGAAATCCTGGACCACCTGGACCGGCGACACATCGCCCTTCTGGATCAGATCCCGCAACTCGTGAATCGTCAGCCGGTGAAGTTCCACGCATGTCTCCTGAACGTAAGGCGTAAGACGTGAAGCGTTAGGGGAAACGGCCCCCTTACCCCTGACGTTTCCCGACTTACGTTTCTTCGTTAGTCCTCGATGATCCTCGGCACCCGGAAAAAGACGTCCTCTCGATCCGGCGCATTGGCCAGGGCCTCTTCCTGGGTGAGGGAGGGCCGGACCCCGTCCTCGCGCATGACACTGACCATGGGAATGACGGTTGTGGTCGGCTCGACCCGTGAAGTGTCCAGCCCGTTCAATTTGTCTATGTACCCGAGGATGGAGTCGAGCTGGGCGGTCATCCGTTCCTTCTCGTCCTCGGTCAGCTCCAGTCGGGCCAGCCGCGCCACGTGCTCGACTTCCTTCCGCGTGATCCTCGCCACGGAACCGTCCTTTCTAACCGCCATGGCGCCAAGATCGCCAAGGAAATCCTGGGAATCTACCACGGACCCAAGCTCGACAACCGTCTTCATTCCCGGCTGGAGTGCTGATCCGTTTACCTCGCTTACCTTGAGTCCTGGCCTCCTTGGCGTCTTGGCGGTTGACCCAGAATTTTCTAGGCGCGTTCGAGCTGGACGAACTTCGGCGCCAGCTTCTTCCGGCCGACGCCGGCAAACGTGACGACTACCTTCAGGTCCTCCCCCTCACCGATGCGCTCCTTGATGGTCCCGATCCCCCAATCGGGGTGGCGCACCCGCATCCCGACCTGGAGATGGTCCACGAATGGCTCACCCGCTTCATGTTTCGGCCCCGCCGAGGTTTTTCTCGGCTCTCGCGTCATCCCCAACCCATCCAGCCGTTCCACCAGCCGCTCCGGCACCTCGTCCAGGAACCGGGAGGGGAGGTTGTAGTTGTCGGAGTTGTAGAGCCGCCGCGAGAGGGCGGCCGAGAGGAACAGGCGATCCTTCGCCCGAGTCATGCCCACGTAGCAGAGGCGGCGCTCTTCCTCTAGCTCATCGTCGTCGGTGAGGGATCGGGCATGGGGAAAGATGCCCTCCTCCATTCCGGTGATGAAGACCACCGGAAACTCCAGGCCCTTGGCCGAGTGCAGGGTCATGAGGGTCACCGCGCCCTTGCCTTCGGACAGCTCGTCAATGTCGGCGATGAGGGCCACGCTGTCCAGGAAGGCCTGCAGGCTCTGGTCTTCGCTCCGCTCCATGAACTCCCGAGCGGCCGAGACCAACTCCTGCAGGTTCTCGATCCGGGATTGCGCCTGGACCGTCCCTTCGTTCTGGAGGTCGGCCAGATAGCCTGTGGTCTCCAGCAACTCCAGGATGAGTTCGGGGACGGGGGTGACCTCGAGTTTGGCCTGGACCCTATCGATCATGGCCACCAGGTCGGCGAGGGCCTTGACGGCCTTCGGCCCCAGGATCTTGCGCTCTCCCGCCAGCTTGCAGGCCTGCCAGATGGAGATCCGCTCCGCCATGCCCAGGCCCTCCAGCTTGTCCACGCTGGCCTGCCCGATCCCCCGCGGGGGGACGTTCACGACGCGCTTGAAGCTCTGGGCATCGTCGGGGTTCGCCACCAACCGGAGGTAGGAGAGCAGGTCCTTGATCTCTTTCCGCTCATAGAACCGCATTCCGCCCACGATGACGTAGGGGGTTACCTCGCGGCGCAGGGCGTCTTCCAGGACGCGGGACTGGGCGTTGGTCCGGTAGAAGACGGCGAAGTCGTCCAGCGAATATCCGTTCTCCACCGCCAGGGTCCGGACGGTCCGGACGACAAAGTCTGCTTCGCCTTGCTCGTCCCTTGCCTGGTACAGGACGAGCGGCTCGCCGGCCGGATTCTCGGTCCAGAGGGTCTTGCCCTTCCGGCCGACGTTGTGGGCCACGACCCCGCCGGCGGCATCCAGGATGTTCTGCGCGGATCGGTAGTTCTGCTCCAGGCGGATGACCGTGCACCCCGGGTGGTCGTGCTCGAAGTCCAGGATGTTGTTGAGGTCGGCCCCCCGCCACTTGTAGATGGATTGGTCGTCGTCCCCCACGACGCACAGGTTCCCGTGGCGCCGGCTGAGAAAGTTCACGATCTGGTACTGCGCGTGGTTCGTGTCCTGGTACTCGTCCACCAGCACGTACCGCCACAGATTCTGGTAGTACTCCAGGACCTGGGGATGGTCCCGGAAGAGCAGCACCGCCAGCATCAGCAGGTCGTCGAAGTCCACCGCGTGGCTCACCCGCAGGCGCTCCTGGTAGAGGGCATAGATCTTGGCCGTCCGCTCCTCGGCGAAATCATTGGCCACGGTGGTGTACTCGCCGGGCGTCAGCAACTCGTTCTTGGCCCGGCTGATCCGCGCTGCGACCCCCCGGGGATTCAACGTCCGCTCGCTGAGGTCCAGGGATTTCAGGCAGTCCTTGATGAGGCTCACCTGGTCCGCGTCGTCATAGATCACGAAGCTGCTGCGCAGGCCGAGCTCCCGGTGCCACTTTCGCAGGATCCTGACGCAGGTGGAATGGAAGGTGCCCAGCGCCACGCTCAGGCCCCGCGCGCCCAGGAGCCGCTCGACCCGTCGCCGCATCTCGTCGGCGGCCTTGTTGGTGAATGTCACCGCCAGGATCTGCCAGGGCTGGACGCCTCGCCGCCCAATCAGGGAAGCGATTCGGCGGGTGATGACGCGGGTCTTGCCGGAGCCGGCGCCGGCCAGGATCAGGAGCGGCCCCTCGCCGTGCAGCACCGCCTCCTGCTGCGGCGGGTTCAGATCGGCCAGGATGGGATCCGTGATCATGGGAGTCCAGGGGTCCTCGGGGATCGCGGTGTGGTCGAAGGGAGCGTCAGGCAGAAGGGATTATAGACCAGGTGGCCCCGGCTGCAAAAACAAAAGCAGCCGCCGCCACCTCACCCCTGCCGCCGGCGGCCTACGGCGACATGAGGCCGGATGGCGAGCCTATGGATCAAGGGACCATCCAGGGCGGGGGCGGTTCCTCTTGCCTCGGCCGAGACCATCTCTACCGGAGGGCCTGGAGGTCCGTGAGGCCAAGGAGCGTTCCCCTTGACAAGGGAGGGGCTCCTGATATATCAGAGATCTATCACGCGTATGACTTTCACCCAGCCTGAGGGTCGGGCCCATGAAACGGTCCCCGCCGGTCTCACGCTGGCCCCCGGAATCCCCGACGATCCCGGAGACCTCTGCGTCCCGCCACAAGGCGCTTCCATGACACACGATCTGCAGTGGGTGTCGGAGCAGGTGGATCGGGCCGGCGAGCGGTATATCCATCTCCTCCAAGATCTGGTCCGCGTGTCCCAGGGCGGGGAGCGGGCGATTCAGGAATGGGTGGCGGCGGAGCTCAAGGCCCTCGGGTGCAATGTCGATCTGTTTCGCTATTCGCCCAAGGCCCTCGCACCGAAGTACGAATTCGCCGAGGCGGCTGCCGTGGACCCCGGCGAGCGACTGTGTGTGGTCGGCAGGCTGACCGGCGAGCAGCGGGGACGCCGTCTGCTGCTGTTCGCCCATCCCGACGCCGAGCCGGTCTCCAGCACGGACGGATGGCGCCATGCACCGTTCGCCGGCGAGATCGAGGGGGGTCGCTTGTACGGTTGGGGGGTGGCGGATGACCTCCTGGGCGTGGCAACGATGATCGGCGGGCTCATGGTCGTCGCGACGAATGGGCGACGACCCAGGGGGACGGTGCTTCTGGCGAGTACGCCAAGCAAGAGAAATGTCCGGGGGATCGTGGCGGTCCTCGAGCGTGGGTATGCAGCGGACGGCGCCGTCTATCTCCATCCGGCGGAGTCAGGGAGAGGGCTGAGAGATATCAAGGCCATCACGTCGGGGCTGCTGCGCTTTCGGATCAGCGTTGCCGGCAAGCCACCGGACACCCAGGAGCCAGAGCAGACCCCCTTCCATCACCTGGCGGTCAATCCGATCGACAAGGCGTGGGTCCTCGTGCGCGCACTGCAATCGTTGAATGAGAACAGGGCCGACCGGGTGCGCCATGCCATCCTGGAGGATGCGGTCGGCCGCTCGACGAACATGCAGGTGGCGTATCTCCACGCGGGGGAGCCGGATCAACTGAGTCGCATCAGTCGCACCTGTGTGCTTGCCGGGTCGGTGACGTTCCCCCCGCATGAACACATGGAAAGCGTGCAATCAGAGATCGCCCGGTCCATCGAAGTCGCCTCACAAGCGGATCCCTGGCTGAGAGACCACCCGCCCCAGTTGGAGTGGCTTCTGGGAACGCGCGGCGCAGAGGTGCCCCTGGAGCATCCCCTCTGTCTCGCTGTGCGCCGAGCGATCCGCGCCGTGACCGCGTGCGAGCCGAAGGTCAATGCGCTTCACGCATCCAGTGACATCCGCCACCCAATCCTGCATGGGGGAATTCCGGCGGTTGGGTATGGTCCATTGGCGGGCAGTTTCAGCCAGGCCGGCGGCACGGACGAGTGGGTAGACCTCGGAGAGTATCTTCAAGCCATCACGGTGACCGGGCGGCTCATCCTGGACTGGTGCGGGGTGGAGGAGATCGGCCCGGACCCTGCACCCGCAACCTGATCGCGCGAGAGGGACACATGGAGTACCGATATCTGGGCAGGACCGGGGTTCGCGTGTCGCCACTGACGCTGGGGTGCGGGAACTACGGCGACATGACCTCGGAAGAGACCGCACAGGGTCTCATGCAGGCCGCCATCGACCACGGGGTCAACCTTCTCGACACCGGCGACAGCTACGTTGGCGGCGAGAGCGAGCGAATCATCGGGCGATTCCTCAAGGCGACGGGCCAAAGGGATCGGGTCCTGATCGCCACCAAGGTATTCTACCCGACAGGAGACGGGCCGAACGATCAGGGGCTCAGTCGGTACCACATCCTCCGGTCGTGTGACGAGTCTTTGCGGCGATTGCAGACGGACCGCATTGACCTGTACATGTGCCACCGGTCGGCGAGTCTCATCACGCCGATCGAGGAGACGCTGGCGGCCATGAACGACCTCGTGCGCCAGGGCAAGGTGTGCTACATCGGGTGCACCACCTATCCGGCGTGGCAGGTGATGGAGGCGCTGATGGTCAGCCAGCGGTTCGGGTACGCCCGATTCGTCGTGGAATCCCCGCCGTACAATCTGCTGGATCGACGGGCCGAGAACGAGCGCATCCCCCTGTGCCAGAAATATGGTCTGGGCGTGATGCCGTGGTCTCCCCTGGCTATGGGGATGCTGGCGGGCCGGTACCCCGCGGACGGCAGTTTCCCGAGCGGGTCGAGGGCGGCGAAGAATCCGACAGGAATTTACGCGCAACGGGTCAATCGGAAGGGGGCCCAGATCGGCGGCCGCCTGGCGGAACTGGCCCTCACGTACGGTCTGACGGCAGGCCAGCTCGCCCTGCTGTGGGTGAAGGACCAGCCCGGGGTGACCTCGCCCATCGTGGGCCCGCGCACTCCGGAGCAGTTGCAGGAGATGTTGAAAGTCGTGGACCTGCGGGCGGATGATGAGCTGCGGGCCGCCTGTGACGCACTGAACCCGCCGGGGACCGCCGTGGCGAATTTCCATAATACGAGCGGATGGCTGAAGACCCGGATCGAGGACGAGTAGCACCCGTGGGGCGGTCCCCCTGTGGCCCGGGTGGATGGTGTCCACGCGGACTCCGGGGAGACCCAAGGGCAAACTGGCCTAGCGACATCACGCGAAAGAGGAGGGGACCATGCGGCTGAAGATGCAGTATCTGATCGCCATGGTTGGGACACTGGCGTTGTTGTGGGGTCTCGTGCCCCAGACAGCAGAGGCTCAGCTCGCCTCACCGCCGTTGGTCAAAGCGGGAGAACTGACTGCCGCCACGAACGCCACGATCCCCCCATATCAGTTCGTGGACGCCGGCGGCAAATTGCAGGGGATGCGGATTGAGCTGGGCGAGGAGATCGCGAAGCGGCTTGGCCTCAAGATGACATGGATCAACGTCGGATTCGAGACGCACATTCCCGGCCTCCAAAGCGGCCGCTGGGATGCCAGCATCACCGGGATGTTCTTCACGCCGGAGCGTGCGAAGATCCTGTACTTGATCCCCTATGAGAACCAGGCGGTCAGCATCTCCGTCACCAAGGGCAACCCGCTCAAGGTCACCTCGCCCAAGGATCTCGCCGGGAAACGGGCGGCGGTGGAGATCGGCGGCTACGAGTTCCGGCAGATCACCCGCATCAACGAGGAACAGGTGAAGGCCGGCGAGAAGCCGATCGAGATCCGGACCTTCAGTACATTTGCAGACGCCTACCAGGCGCTGCGTGCGGGCCAGGTGGACGCCGTCGTCAGCGTGGACGTGAATGCGAAGTTCTATCAGGATCGGGGGGACTTCGAGCGCGCGGTGTCGGGCCTGGCCGGCTCTCCGGCCACTCTCGCGTTCCGGTCCAAGGAGGTGGGGTCGGCCGTCCTCAAGGCGCTGAATGACATGCGCCGGGACGCCACCTACGACAAGCTGATGGATAAGTGGGGCGCGGCCAAGATGCCGGCCGACAAGCCCCTCGAACTCAAGGGGCCGGACATGCCGTAAGCTCCGGCTGCACCGCCGGAGCCCGCTGGCGCCATTGCGATCGCAGGAGGCCCTGCCGAATCCCTGGAAAGACCTGAAGTCCTCACGGGACGCACGGCAGGGCTTCCCGCTCGGGGGCATTGGGGGCGAATCCGATGCCGGGCTGGGACTGGAACGCCTTCGGGCGATATCTCATCAGCGGGTACCTGCTGGAGGGCGCGTGGACCACCATCTGGCTCTCGGTGGTCGTGATGGTGCTGGGGCTGCTGCTCGGCCTCGTGGCGGCCATCATGAACATGTCGAAGAGCCCCGTCCTCCAGGGGATTGCCAAGTTCTATCTCTGGATCATGCGGGGAACCCCGCTGCTCGTCCAGTTGATCATCATCTACACCGGCCTCCCCCAGATCGGCATCCGCCTCAACGTAGTGCAGTCCGCGCTTCTGGGCCTCAGCCTGAATGAGGGCGCCTATCTGTCCGAGATCATCCGGGCCGGCATCCTGTCGGTCCCCAAGGGGCAGTTCGACGCCGCCCGCGCCCTGGGGATGGATTCCTCGACCCTGATGCGCGTCATCGTGCTGCCCCAGGCGGCGCGGGTGATGATTCCTCCCCTGGGGAACAACTTCAACGGTCTGCTCAAGACGACCTCCATCACCTCCGTGATCTCCATGGAGGAGTTGTTGCGACGGGGGCAGATGCTGATCCAGGTGGAATTCCGTGTCCTGGAGATCTTCGTGGTCGCCGCCCTGTACTATCTCGTGATGATCACGCTCTGGGGAATGGTGCAGCGGCGTCTGGAAGCGCACTACGGGCGCTCCGTGGCGCCGGCGACCACCACGGAACGCCGGAGCACCGTGGCCCCGGATTCCGGCAACGGCGAGGGGGCGGCAACCGCCGTGGAACGCCGCGAAATGGAGCACGACCTGCGCTGATGAGGGAACCGGTGAAGCAGACTCCCGGCACGGACCCGACTCAACCCGTCGTGGAAGCCGAAGACGTCCACAAGTATTTTGGCTCTCTTCACGTCCTCAGGGGCGTCGGCATGGAGGTCCAGCGGGGCGAGGTGATCGTGCTGATCGGGCCGAGCGGCTCCGGGAAGAGCACGCTCCTCCGCTGCCTCAACCATCTGGAGAAGCTGGATCGGGGGCGGATCCTGGTGAACGGGCACCCGATGGGCTACCGCGAGGTGAACGGGCGCCGGGTCGAGTTGCGGGAGCGCGAGGTCGCGAAGCAGCGGCGGGATGTCGGCATGGTCTTCCAGCAGTTCAACCTGTTCCCGCACCTCACCGCCCTGGAGAACATCACCGCCGGACCCATCCACGTCCTCCAGCGCAAGAAGGAAGAGGCCGAAGCCCAGGCCCGCCAACTCCTCGAGATGGTCGGCCTTCCCTTCAAGGCCCACGCCTATCCCGCGCAACTGTCCGGCGGGCAGCAGCAGCGGATAGCCATCGCGCGCGCCCTGGCGATGAACCCCACGCTCATGCTCTTTGACGAGCCGACCTCGGCCCTGGATCCCGAGATGATCACCGAGGTTCTGGACGTCATGCTGAAGCTGTCCGACCAAGGGATGACGATGATCGTGGTCACCCACGAGATGGGGTTCGCCAAGGCGGCGGCGGACCGGATCATCTTCATGGATGAAGGGCGGCTGGTGGAGGAGGCCCCGGCGACGCAGTTCTTCGCCAATCCCCGGCATGAACGCACCCGGCAGTTCCTGAGCAAGATCCTGCACTGAGACCTGTCGTCGAGGCGTGGGAGCATCCGTATGGTGCAAACAGGCGTGATCCGTCCCGTCCGATGTCCTGTGGATGTAGTCCGCGCGCTCCTTCGCCATGCGCCAAGAAAGCGGCGTGGCACAGGAGGAACTGGACATCACGATCATCCAGAACCCGCGTCGGGTCCTGGCTTGGTGAGGCGGTCGAAGTGACTGCTGTGCGTCGAGGCCTGCCCAAACGCGGGGGCGCGCCGCGCCCGGCTCGGGGCCGAAAGGCGACGACGGCCCACCTCTTCAGCGACCTGGCCTACGAGCGGATCAAAGAACTGATCATCACCACCAAGCTCCCCCCGGGGGCGCTGCTGACGGAGGGGGAGTTGGCCGGCCAGCTCGGACTGGGACGCATGCCGGTGCGGGAAGCCATGCAGCGGCTCGCCCAGGATGATCTCGTGATGATCATCCCCCGCAAGGGATCGTTCGTTCTCCCGGTCCAGGTCGAAGACCTCCAGAAGATCTTCGAGCTTCGCGTGACGCTGGAGTGCCTGTCGTGTCAGCTTGCGGCCGAGCGCATTACCGACGAAGAGCTGAAGAAGCTGGAGGCGATGTTCGAGAATGTGGACTCCCTGGATGAGGGGTCCGAGGAACACGTCCGCATCGACCGGGCGTTTCACCGCGCCGTCGCGGCAGCGACGCGCAACGAGTACCTCCAGCGGGCAGTGGAACGGACGCTGAACCTGGCGGTCCGGCTCCTCTATGTTTCGGGAAGCCGGATGGCCAAGGTGGGCGAGATCGCGGGGGAGTATCGCCGGGTTCTGGATGCGCTGCGGCGCCGGGATGGCAGGGCTGCGTCTGAAGCGATGCGGGCCCATATCGAGGAGTTCCGAAAGAAGGTGAGAAGCGCCGTCTGATCGCCGGGGGAGCCGGTTTCAGGTGGCGATGTTCTCGGGCATCAACATGAGAGGAAGGAGTGGCGACCCGTGGCCAAGCTGAGGCTTGAATTCGAGAAGGGCGGTGCGTTTGTGGCGAGGCTGTTGGAGAAGGAGGCCCCAAAGACTTGTCGCGCGATCCAGGCCGAGCTCCCGTTTTCCTACCGATTCCACCACAGCATCGTGTCCGGACAGGCGCTCGTGACGCTCCCCCCGGACCTCACCGTGGAGCGGGAAAACCAACGGGTGGCGGGCATTCCCCCTGGAGCCCTTTCCTTCTTGGTGCGGGATGAGCCAGTGCTCGTGCCGGACGAGATCTACATCGCGTACGGGATCTTCATCTCGCGGGGCCTCACCGTGGACATGAAGCAGCCCGTGAACGTCTTTGCCCAGATCGAAGAGAAGCTGGACGAGTTGGCGCAGGTGGGGCGGCGGGTCCTCATGAACGGCGCCGAGACCGTCCGCTTCAGTCTGGTCGAGGATAGCGCCGGGCACTAGATGGGCTGCGCCCCTCGTCCAGAAGGCTCGCTTGAGGATTCTCCTCTCGGAAGGACCCCGGGCATTCCCTAGTGTACTGACTGAGAAATGGCTTTACATGAAGCCTGTTCGGGCTGAGCTTGTCGAAGCCCGGATTTCGCACCCTTCGACAGGCTCAGGGTGAACGGAATTGTGAAGGGATTTGAGAGTCACCACACTAGTGCGACCTCTTTCGTGACGGTGGAACGCCATGCCATTCGACATCGCCTTCGTCGGCCACTACACGAAGGACATTATCGCTTATCCTCACCTCACCCGGACAGTGGACGGCGGCGCGTTCAACTATGGGGCCAACGTCGCCGTGCGGATGGGGCTGCGTGTGGCCGTTGTCACGCGGGTGGCCCGCGAGGATTGGCACGTGGTGGCCGGGCTGGAGCGGCTGGGCGTGACGGTCTTTGCGCGCCCCACACCAGCGTCCACTCTCTTGCGCCTGACCTACCCTACGGACAACCTGGACGAGCGCACGATTGAGCTGCTCAGCTCCGCCGGGCCCTTCACCGTGGAGGAGGTGGCGGACCTCCAGGCGAAGGCCTTCGCCATCGGCGCGTCCGTGCGGGGCGAAGTGCCTGCCGAGGTGGTGGAGGCCCTGGCGGCGAAAGGGGGGATCCTGGCGCTGGATGTGCAGGGCTTCATCCGCGTCGCCCGGGACGGCACCTTGACCTTCAACGACTGGCCGGGGAAGGAGTCAATCCTGAGGCATGTGACGGTGCTGAAGACCGATGCGGTGGAGGCGCAGCTCCTCACCGGGGAGGCCGACCGGCATGCGGCGGCCAAGCGGCTGGCCGCCTACGGTCCCTGCGAAGTTCTGCTCACGCATGGAGGGGGCGTGCTGGTCTGCCACGATGGGGTGTTCGACGAGGCGCCCTTCGTGCCGGAGGCCGTCCGTGGGCGGAGCGGGCGGGGGGACACCTGCACGTCGGCGTACTTGTCGCGGCGTTTAACGGCCCCGCCGGCCGACGCCGTGAGGTGGGCCGCCGCCGTCACCAGCCTCAAGCTGGAGGCCGAGGGCCCATTCTCCCGCCCGATGGCCGAGGTCGAGGCGCTCTACGCCCGGTTGTGCCCGCAGCGCTGAGGGATTGGCTGTCAAGGAGATGAGCTGCCAGGTTCCGCGACACTCGTGCTTCCCTCGGTGTACTGACTCAGAAATGAATTTACAGGGAGCGCGTTCGGGCTGAGCTTGTCGAAGCCCGGATTCCGCACCCTTCGA
>JACQVO010000050.1 GCA_016209725.1 Candidatus Methylomirabilota bacterium
AAAATCCCCCCTCCGCCCCCCTTTGACAAAGGGGGGAACGGGGGGATTTATTTGCATGCGACGTCAGCGTTGAACCCTATGGGAACAGCATTGCCTTACACCGGCAGAACGATCAGATCGCGCGGCAGATCGGTCAGCGCCTCGTTGCCCGTCTCGGTGACGGCAACCACATCCTCCAGGCGGAGCCCGAACTCGCCGGGGAAGTACACCCCCGGCTCCACGGAGAAGGTGTGCCCTAGGAGGCAGGGGTCCGTGTTTCCCGCCACCACGTAGGGCTCTTCCTTCGGGTCCAGCCCGATGCCATGACCCAGGCGGTGGATGAAGTTGGCGCCGAAGCCTGCCCTGGCGATGACCTCCCGCGCGGCCCGGTCCACCTCGCCCAAGGCCATGCCGGGACGGATCAAGCCGCGGGCCGCCTCGTAGGCGTCGCGCACCGCGCGATAGGCCTGCCGCACCTTCACCGGGGCCTCCCCCAGGACATAACTGCGCGTGAGGTCAGACCGGTAATCCCGGTAGCGACAGCCGACATCCACCAGGAGAACCTCACCGGCCCGAAGCGGCTCCTCAGCGGCGCGCGCGTGGGGCAGCGCCGCCGTCGGCCCCACCGCGACGATGCTCCCGGCCACCGCGCTCGCCCCCTTCCGCCGCATGCGGTTCTCGATGGCGGCTGCCACTTCCCGCGCCGGGAGTCCCGGCCGGACCTCGGCCAGTGTCTCCGTCACCGCCTCCTGGGTGGTGCGGGCCGCCTCGCGCATCCGCGCGACCTCCCCCGCCTCCTTCTGCGCCCGTAGCGGGGCCAATACCCGCGAGGCGGGCACCAGGGTGCACCCGGGGACGGCCCCCTGCAGGCGCCTCACCATGTGAAACGGCAGCCCGTCGTCCACGGCCCAGCGTCCCCGGGCCGCGCCGAACTCTCGGGCCAGGCGGGCAACCAGCTCGAAGGGCGAGGTCTCCTCCTCCCAGATCCGGAGGTCGGGAAGTCCGACTCTGGCGGACACCTCGTCGGCGTACAGGCGCGGCACGATCATCGCCTCCCGCTCCGGAGTAATGAGGGCCCCCAGGAACCGCTCCCCGGGGCTGTCGCTCCACCCGACCAGGTACAGGAGGTGCGACGACAGGAAAAGCAGCAGGGCGTTCATTCCCTCCTGCTGCATCCGGGTGCGGGCGAGCGCGCGCCGGGCGGGGTAATCCAACACAGGTGCTCCCTCCTCAGATCCAGCGTTCCTGGCGTCGCTGCCGTACGAGGTCAAAGATCAACCAGAGGACCTTGCGGCCCTCCGAGACATACACCCGGAAGAAGCTGTCCACCGACAGCCTCGGAAAGTTGGGTCGCACGTGATCGAAGACTTTGAGCAGGGCCAGGTGGACATTGCCCCGGGCCTCCAGGGCCGCGGCCAGCCGGAGGCTTTCCGTCTGGGGCATGTAATCGTCGGGGTCGCTGTGGACCACGAACAAGCGCCCCCGAAGGTCCCGGATCACCCGGGACGGGGACAGGAAACGGATCTGCTGGCGGATGCCCGGGCCCAAGGCCGCCACCAAAGCGGCGACCCGGTCGGGGTCCCGGTTGACCAGGAGGTCGTAGGCCGCCCGGCCCTCCGGCCCCAGGGAGGCCACCAGCGGCCCTGCATCCACTGCGGGATTCTTTGCCTTGGCCTCCGCAATCTCCTTCAGGAGTTCGCGGTCGCGCGCGCTGGGGATCAACTCCAGGTTGTACCGCAGGAAGACCCACCGGCTGTATTCGTTGGGAACGATCCGTCCACGGATCCCGCCGAACTCATAGTGGCCCGTGGTGACGAAGGCGATCACGTTCAGCAGGTCGTAATAGCCGCCAAAAGAGAAGACGAACTGCACGTGATCCCGCACCCGCCCGTCGGCGGCTGCAATGATGGTGGGCCCCGCCCCGTAGCTGAAGCCGATCAGGCCGACGCGCCCCGGGACCACCTCCCGCATGTGGCGGGCGAGGTACTGGATGCTCGCCACCAACTCCTCCACATCCGAGGTCCGGAGGGTGAGGGATCTGAACCCCAGGAAGTCCGGGGTGAGGACCGTGAATCCCGACCGGGCCAGCAAGTCCGCCAGCCAGACGATCCGGTCGTCGTCTTTCCCGGTCTCGTTGACACCATGGACCAGGATGATCCCGGTCCCAGGATCGGACCGGGATGGCCGGTAGAGCGTGGCGACCATCGTCCGGCCGCCGCCCGCAAAGGTGACGGGATGGCGGGTGGGCGGCTCGGTGATTCGATGCAGGGGGCCGGGCGCGAGCGGGGTCGTCACCTGGACGAGGAGCAACCCGCTCAGGATGGCGTCCCATACGAGGGGCCAGGACAGGGCCAGGAGCGCTGCGAGGGCTACCGCCGTCCCCAGGGCGGCCCGCTGTTTGCGTGTCATGCCGGAATGCTATCAGAAAGGCGCGGCCCCGCGAAAGGAAATTTCCCTTCATTGCGAAATGTCGAATATCGAACAAGGAATGGCGAATGATGAACGGGGGACGGGACCGCGGCCCTGGGAACAGCGATCTTTCGAAATTCGTCATTTCCGCCAGAGGCGGATTCGACGTTCGATATTCTTGAAGATTCGTCCTATTTGGCTCCGGCTGCGCCGGGATGGCGGCGACGGGGGTGGGGGCCTCCCCCGGGGCCGTCGCCGGGCGGTTGGCCGGGCGAGAGGGGCTTGCGACGCGCGCGATATTCCTCGCGCAGCCGCTGGCGCTCCTCGGGCGTCATCTCGCGCCACCGCCGGAGGTTCTCCCGGATCCGCTGGCGCTCCTCGGGGGGCAACTGCTGAAACTCCTGGAAACGGCGGCGCAACGCCTGCTGTTCGGCCGGCGGCAACTGGCGCCAGCGCCCCAATCGCTCCCGGAGTCGGGCGCGTTCATCCGGCGGCAGTCGCTCCCAGCGTTGCTGATTCTCGCGGATGCGGCGGCGCACGTCGGGAGGAAGCTTGCGGAAGGTCTCGAGATTCTCCCGGATCCGCTGGCGCTCCTCGGGGGGCAACTGCTTCCAGCGTTCATGGTTCTCCCGGATCCGCTGGCGCTCCTCGGGGGGCAACTGCTTCCAGCGTTCCAGATTCTCCTGGACGCGGGCGCGCTCCTCCGGTGTGAGGGATTCGAGGCCCCGGAGCGCCTCGCCGGGGGGTGGCGCCTGGCCCCGGGCCAGGCCGGGGACAGACAGCCAGAGCACCAGCAGTCCCAGCAAGAGGGCACGCCGCCGCGTCATGGCTTCCCCTTCTCGTTGGTCTTGGCGCCGCGGGGAGGCGGTTCGGTCCGCACGTCGTCCATCTTCCGCAACAGATCGAGCTGCCGCAGAAGCTCCAGGTCCCGCAGGATCTCCAGATCCGCCAGCATTCGCGCGTCCGTCCCCGTTTCGTCCCGCCCGGGAGGCGGCCGGCGCTCTTGGGCCTCCCCCTCGGTGGAGGCCATTGCGAGGCCGAGGCAGGCGTAGAGCGCGATCTCGAACCGAAATCGCCCCTTCCAAGTGCGGATGGCGGATTTCGGATGGCGGATTTCGGAATCCCCAGGCCTTCTCACGATCGCGTTTCCGACTGCAAAATCGGGATTCCAGTCCCTCGCATTCCACATCCCGCATTCGGCATTCCGCATTCCGAGATCCGCATTCGTCTCAACTCAAGCGCGGTCGTCGGCCGCCGTCCAGTTTTTGCAGGACGTCCAGTCGCTCCAGGACCTCGATATCCTCCAAGAAGTCGAGGGATTCCAGGACCTCCAGGTTCTGGCCGATCGCCAGATCCTCATTGAATACCAGGACCTCTGCCGGCGGTACATCCCGCGGGGACCGCTGCGTGCGCACCAGGCCGACGGCCAGGAGCAGCCCCAGGGCCGTGGCCGCCGCCAGGGCGGGGACCGGCCGCAGGAGGAAGAGCCCGTGGAGGGGGGCGATCAGCCGGCCCCACAAGCCAGGACGGGGCGGGGCTTCCCCGGCGATCCGGCGGCGGACCGCAACCTCAAAGGCCTGCCAGGAGCCCACCGGCGGCTCCGGCACAGGCAGGGTCTCGACCCGCGCCAGCGCCTCGCGGATCAGGCCGGCGTCCCGCACGCAATCGGGGCAAGCGGAGAGATGCGCCTCCACGAGGCGGCGCTCCCCCTCCCCCAACTCGCCCTCGTGGTGGGCAACCAACTGGTCCCGGATGGTCTCGCAATCGTTCATGGCCGCGTCTCTGCCACGATCCCCCCTGCTCAACTCACCTTCTGGAACGCCTGCAGTTTTCGCTGGAGCGCCCGGACCGCGTGGAAGTAGTTCGCCTTCGCCGTCCCCTCGGAACAATCCAGGATCCCGGCGATTTCCCTATGGCTGAGCCCCTGATGAACCCGGAGCGTCAGGGTGGCCTTTTGCTGGGGCGGCAAGGCCTCGATTCCCTCAGCCAGGGCGCGGTCCCGCTCGCCCGCCAGGAGCGTCGCCAGGGAATCTGCCCGTTGGTCGGCCAGGTTTCCGTCCACCTCGGACGGATCCTGCCGGGCGGTTGACTTCAAGTGATTCAGGCAGAGGTTCATGGCAATGCGGTAGAGCCAGGTCGAAAAGCGGGAGAGTCCCCGGAACGACCCCAGGGACCGGTATGCCTGCACGAAGGCTTCCTGGGCCAGGTCCTGGGCATCCTCGGCGTTGCGTGTCATCCGGTAGGCCAACCGGTAGATCTCCTGCTGGTACTGTTGGACCAAGACATCGAAGGCGCCTGTCTCTCCCTTCAGGACCCGCTGGATCACCTCGGAGTCTGGTTCGCGCAAGGCTCGCTCTCACGCAGCGTTCGGTGATCGTCGGATCCGGGCGGGACAGGGAAAACCCCATCGGCACCCTGGGGCTATTTCCGCGGCGTGACTGGCCGGCGTCCCCCGCAGCACGGGAAGTCCCCATGCAGGATGCTGTAAACGGGAACCAGGGCCTGACAGAACGGGCACCGCTTCATGGCCGACCCTCCTCTCTCGCCTTACCCGTTTAGACCGGAGAGCCCGCCAAAGGTTTAGCCCGATTCTCAGAAGAGCACTAACCGCCATGACGCCAAGATCGCCAAGAAATGTTGGTCCAGTCTTTTCAGAGAAAAATCCGAACCTGGAATCCCGAGGAGTCCAGAGCCGCTATTCTTTTCCCTCAATGGCCAAGTCCGGCCTTGGCGGTTGATTTCCTGGATCGTGGTCAGCCAGCCCACGAAAGCGACGGGCCGGGCGCCCTGGAGAAGCGTGCCCCTTCCCCAGCGCCCGGCCCCCGGCCCTCTCATGGCTGGCTACTACTTCCGCCGCTGGTGCCGTGTTCGTTTCAGGAGCTTCTTGTACTTGTGCTTGCGGATTTTCTTCCGACGCTTCTTGACGACGCTCCCCATGCCATCCCCCCTTTCATCAGGACGCTCGTGAGCTCCCAACACCGCGCAACCGGAACCAAACAGGACGACTCTTCAAGAACGCATGCATTCAGCCGCAAAGGATACATGGTCGGGGAACCTAGCCGGCCTCCTCCCCCTCGGGCTCGCCGGTCCCCTCGCTTCCCTCCCGTCGGATCTGGAACTTCTCCAGCCGATACTGGAGGGTGCGGTAGCTCAGCCCCAAGAGTTTCGCGGCCTTGGCGATGATCCCACCAGACATCTCCATGGCCTGGAGGATGAACTCCTTCTCGACTTCCTCCAGGTTGATCCCCTGCGGCGGGAGAGGGTATCGATACGCGCCCTCGGGTCCCCCGCCGGCACCCGCGACCGGTTCGCGATGCGCCAACTCCGAGAAGCGGACCTCGATAGGCAGGTCCATATAGTCGATGGCGCGACCATCCGAAAGCAGGACCGCCCGCTGGAGGACGGTATCAAGCTGCCGGACGTTTCCTGGCCAGTGGTAGTTCAGGAGGAGGCGCATGGCCTCGGTGGTGATGGCCATGGGCGGCCGCCCCGCCTCTGCGCAGGCGCGGGCCACGAAGTATTCGGCGAGCTGCGGGATGTCCGTGCTCCGCTCGCGCAAGGGCGGGAGGTTGATGCTCACCACGTTCAGCCGGTAGTACAGATCATCGCGGAATCGGCCCTCCCCCACTTCAAGCGCCAAGTCCTTGTTGGTGGCCGCGACAATCCGAACGTCCACCTTCAGGTCTTCGCGCCCCCCCACCCGGCGGATCTCCCGCTCCTGGAGGGCGCGCAACACCTTGGCCTGCATGTTCACATTCAGTTCGCCGATCTCGTCCAGGAGCAGCGTGCTCTTGTCGGCGGCTTCGAAGAGGCCCTGCCGGCGGCTGATGGCGCCGGTGAAGGCGCCCTTCTCGTATCCGAACAGCTCGCTCTCGATCAGGGTCTCGGGGATGGCGGCGCAACTGACCGCCACGAATGGGCGGTCCCGCCGGGGGCTGTGGCGGTGGATGGCCCGGGCGATCAACTCCTTGCCTGTCCCGCTCTCCCCGATGATGAGGACGGTCGAATTGCTGCTGGAGACCTTGTGGAGCTTCTCGAACACCTCTTGGATGCGGTAGTGGCTGCCGACGATCCCCTCGACCCGGAACCGCCCTTCCAGTTGCTGGCGAAGCAGGCGGTTCTCCTGGATGAGCCGTATCCGCTCAAAGGCGCGTTCCACGGTCAGGAGGAGCTCCTCCCGCTCCAGCGGCTTGGTCAGGTAGTCGAAGGCGCCCTGCTTGACGGCCTGCTCGGCCGAGTCCATGGAGCCGTAGGCCGTCATGAGGATCACCAGCGTCGGGGGATCCTCCCGCGTGAGCTGCCCCACCAGGGACAGGCCATCGGCGCCGGGCATCCGGAGATCCGTCAGCACCAGGTCGAACTGCGTCCGCCCGCTCCTGGTCACGGCATCGGCAGCGGTCCCGGCCGTCTCGACCCGGTAGCCCTCGGAAGTGAGGATGGTCCGCAGGATCTCCCGCTGGGCTCCCTCGTCATCCACGACCAGGATCTGTCCTTTGCTCATGCCTTGGGCGCTCCCGCCGGAAATTCGACTCGGGCGACCGTCCCCTTCCCCGGCTGGCTGGACAGTTCGATGCGCGCACCATGCTGCTCCAGGATCTGCTTGGTGAGGGCCAGGCCGAGGCCGATGCCGACCTCCTTGGTGGTGAAGTAGGGTTCGAAGACGCGCGGGAGATGCTCCGGCGCGATCCCCACGCCCGTATCCTGGAATCGGACCTCCACCCATCCATCCGCGGGCTGGCACCCAGGCAATTGGGCACTCTGGCGATCAGGAGGTGTCCCTGATTGCCCAGTTGCCAGATCGCCCGATTGACCGCCGGCGCCGTCAGGCGCCGGGCGCGCGGTGACGGCGAGGCTGCCGCCGCCGGGCGTCATGGCCTGCAGCGCGTTGAGCACCAGATTCAGGAAGCAGGTCTTGATGTAGGGCGCGTCCACCCAGACCTCCGGCAGCCCGGTCGCGTAGTCCCGCTCCACCCGGATCTGCTGCGCCTGGGCCTTCTGCGCCGCCACCTCCAGCACCTCGTCCAGGAGGGTCCGGATGTCGGTGGGCTGCCGCTTCAACTCCAGCGGTTTCCCGTACTTCAGGAACGTCTCGATCATGGAGTTGAGCCGGTGGATCTCCTGTTTGATGATGGAGGTCAGGCGCGCGAACTCCTCCCGCTCCGCGGGACCGCTGGGGGGGAATTGCGCCCCCAGGTGGTCGATGATGAGGCTGATGGAGTTCAGGGGGTTTCTCACCTCGTGGGCGATTCCCGACGCCAGGTGGCCGATGGCCGAAAGCCGCTCCGCCTGGTGCAGGCGTGCCTCCAGCTCCGCCTTCTCCCGCAGCCCCTGGACCATCTCGTTGAAGCTGCGGTTCAGCTCCCCGATCTCGTCGCGGCGATTGGTGGGCAGGTGTTCATCCAGGTTCCCCTGGGCCACCCGCCGGGCCGCCTCCATCACCCGGGAGATAGGCTTGGCGTAGGTCCAGGCCAGGACCACCGTGCCGGCGATGCCGATGCCGAAGACCAGAACCGTGGCGATGAGTCGCTTGATGAAATTGACCTGCGCCAGCTCGGCGAAATCGTCCAGGATCATGCTGATCAGGATGTAGCCGCTCCGCTGGTTCCCCACCACGATGGGAACGAAGAGGTTGTAGGTCTTCTGGCTGCGGCCGCTCACGTTCTCCTCGCCCAGGCGGGCCGTGATGAGGAGGTCCTTGCGCTTCTGGTCCACGCGGGCGCCGACGCGGCGGGGGTTGGACGAGGCGACGACCTCCTCTTCGTTGCTGACAATGGAGATCTCCCGGACCCCGCGCTGCTGAAGCCGCTGGACGTAGTCCTGCAGGCGCGCCTCGCTGGTGCGCCCCTTGGAGGTCAGTTGCTCCACGCTGATCTGGATCGCCGTAGACAGGTCCGTGGTGTGCCGTTCCACCTGGGAGATGAGCTGGCTCTCCGCCCGCCAGTACAGCAGGAACAGCGTGGCCAGCACGAGCATCAGCAGCCCGAACATCATCCCGAGCAGCTTGCCCCGCAGGCTGAGCTTCCACCTGCTCCTATGCCACATAGGCTC
>JACQVO010000053.1 GCA_016209725.1 Candidatus Methylomirabilota bacterium
CTTTCCGGCGACCACCCGGCCATCGCCCGGTGGCGGCGCAAGGAAGCGATCCGCCGGACCCGCGAGCGGCGCCCGGACCTGCTGGCCCGCGCGGAGCTGTCCGAGCTGGACCGGGACCTCCTGGCGGAGCTCGAAGCCGAAAACGCCTCGGCACACGAGGCGTCAATGCAAAAGGTCAAACCGACAACCGACAACTGAAAACCGAAAACAAATTGGAGTTGTCAGTTTTTTCCGCCAGAGGCGGATCGGTTTGAAACTGTCAGTTGATCCGCCCCCGAGGGCGGACAAGGGGGCGAGCGATGTCACTCATTCAGGCGGTGGAGGAGCAACACCTGCGCCAGGGGCTCCCGGCGTTCAGGCCGGGGGACACGGTCAAGGTTCAGGTGAAGGTGGTCGAGGGCGACAAGGAGCGGTTGCAGGCCTTCGAGGGGGTCTGCATCCGGCGGCGGGGCGGCGGGCTCAGCGCCACCTTCACGGTGCGCAAGGTGACCTACGGCGTGGGGGTGGAGCGGACCTTTCCCCTGCATGCGCCGAGCATTGACCGGATCGAGATCTTGCGGCAGGGGCGCGTGCGCCGGGCAAAGCTGTACTACCTGCGAAAGCTGAGGGGGAAGGCGGCGCGCATCAAAGAGCGCCGGACGCAGTAGTTGCCGAGGGCGGGACACTTCCCCATGGCCAGATCCCCGATCGGAGACCACGCCCAGGGAGGGGGCCCCGGGCCGGGGAGGCGCGGGCGATCCTCGCCGTGCCATCCCGAATGGGGGGAGCTGGGATCCGGCCTTTGGGGTGTCGAGGCGGTCACCGGCCTGCGGGTGGCGGGCGTGGACGAGGTTGGCCGGGGGAGCCTCGCCGGCCCGGTCGTCACGGCTGCAGTGATCCTCTCACCCGGGGTGGCCGTTCCGGGCCTGACGGACAGCAAGCTGCTGAGCCCCGCGGCCCGCGCTCGGCTCGCGGAGACGATCCGGGGCGTCGCCACGGCCTGGGCGCTGGCCTCCGTGGAGGCGGCGGAGATCGATGCCACGGACATCCTGCGGGCGACTCTCAGGGCCATGGCGGTGGCCGTGGGGCAGCTCTCACCACAGCCCCAATTGGTATTGGTGGATGGGGCGATCCTTCCGGCGCTTTCAGTCCCGGCGCGTGCCGTAGTCCACGGGGACCGGCGCGTGCCAGGCATCTCGGCGGCATCCATCCTGGCAAAGGTGGCCCGGGACCGCATCATGGAGGAGTGGGCGGTCCAGTTCCCCGACTACGGATTCGCGAAACACAAGGGATACGGGACAGCCGCCCATCGGGCCGCCATCGCCCGGTACGGGCCGTCGCCCATCCATCGGCGGACCTTCGCCGGCGTCCGCGAGCACGCGGGGGAGGCGGTCCGACAGGCGCGCCTGTGGTGAAGGATCGCCGGAAGGCCCTGGGGCGCCAGGGCGAGGCGGCCGCGCGGGCCTTCCTGGAGCGCCGGGGGATCCGGATCCTCGCCGAAAACTTCACCTGCCCGGCCGGCGAGCTTGACTTGGTCGGCCGAGAGCGGGGCACGCTGGTTTTCATCGAGGTGAAGACCCGGACCTCCGACGCCTTCGGACCCCCTCACCTGGCCGTCCACCGCAAGAAGCAGCGGCAGATCGTCCGGGCCGCGCAGTGGTACCTGGCCGAGCAGCGGAGGCCGGACGTGGCTTGCCGGTTCGACGTGCTGGCGGTGACCTTGCCTCAGGATGGCGGGGCTCCACGAATCGAGTGGGTGAAGGACGCCTTCCCGGCGGAGGGGCAGGAGGTCTGGTAATCGCGGGGGCGGCCACGGGGACAGAAGGCGGGCTGGGATCTCGTTGCCTTCCGCCTGTCCAGGCTCTACCGCCAGGACGCGACTCCATGAGGTTCGCCTTGAGGAGTTCACGGTCGCCGCTGAACCTCGCACGGTAAGGGAGGCCTCATCGTGGCCCACGGGCAAGCAAACCGGCTGTTCCCGCGGTACTCCATCCAGCTCCCGCTCCTCCACAAGACAAAAGCTCCCGCATGTATCCGGGCCGGGGTGGGCTGGACCCGCAACCTGAGCGAAGGCGGCGCCTGCGTGGAACTGGCAGAGCGCCTGCAACCTCGGGTCCTGCTGCATGTCCTCCTGCGGACGGATCGGGGAGCCATCGAGCTTGAGGCCGAGGTGGCCTGGGCCAGCGAGGCCGCTGCTGAAGGTGGCGGCATCCTCCACGGATTGACCTTTGCCCGGATCGCCCCGGACCAGCTTCAGGCCCTCCAGACCCTGATCGTTTCCAAGGGGCAGGTGCAGCTCGCCGGCGTCCGGCTTCCGCTGGAGATTGCCGTCGCGTGTCAGCCCAAGGGGAAATCCGGCCAGGCGCTCCGCGGATTGACCGGAGACATCAGTCGGGCTGGGCTCCTGCTCCTGCTGCCAGAAGTTCTTCCGCCGGGATCGGCGCTGGACATCATCCTGCACACGCCCAAAGGACCGCTGGCGGCGGAAGGCGTGGTCGCCTGGGTGGAGCCCCCTGCAGGCCGCGCGGTTGGGCCCCCATACCGGCACGGCCTGCGGTTCACCTACCTCGGCTGGTCCACCTCGTTGTCCCTGGGCTTGTGCCTGACTGAGGCGGCATAGCTTTTCGGCATAGCTTTTCGATTGACGCCACCGTCGCGCTGTGCTAACAGACCCCCCGACTCCGCTCGCGAATCCCCTCGCCTGACTCCGGAGAGGGGCCATGCTGGCCAAGGTCCTCAGCAGCGCAGTCCTCGGGGTGGATGCCTACCTGGTGGATGTCGAGGTAGACATCGCCCTCGGCCTGCCCACCTTCAACACGGTCGGCCTGCCGGACGTGGCGGTCAAGGAAAGCCGCGACCGGGTCAAGGCGGCCATCAAGAACTCCGGCTTCGAGTTTCCCGCCAAGCGCATCACCGTCAACCTGGCCCCGGCCGACATCAAGAAAGAGGGCGTGGCCTTCGATCTGCCGACCGCCGTCGGAATCCTGGCGGCCCTGGAGCTGGTTCGCCCGGATCGGCTGGCCCGGCTGGCGATCCTGGGGGAACTCTCGCTGGACGGGGCCGTGCGGCCGATCCGCGGGGCCCTGTCCATGGCGGTCACGGCCAAAGACGCGAAGCTGGAGGGGGTGATTGTCCCCCTCGAGAACGCCCCCGAGGCCGCCGTGGTCGAGGGCCTCGCCGTCTTTGGCGTGGAGAGCCTCTTGCAGACCGTCGCCATCCTGAATGGGGAGCTCCAGCCACTTCCCACCCGGGTTGACTTGGACGCGGCCTTCGCCGAGTCGGCGGAGTATCCGGTGGATTTCACCGACGTGAAGGGGCAGGAGCATGCCAAGCGCGCCCTGGAAGTGGCGGCGGCCGGAGGGCACAACATCCTGCTCATCGGGCCGCCGGGGTCAGGGAAGACCATGCTGGCCCGGCGCCTGCCCACCATCCTGCCGAACCTGTCCCTGGAGGAGGCCATCTCCACGACCAAGGTGCATTCGATCTGCGGGCTCTTGCCGCCGCGCCTGGCGCTCCTGGCCACCCGGCCCTTCCGGGCGCCGCATCACACGATCTCCGACGCGGGCCTCATCGGGGGCGGAAACATCCCGCGCCCGGGAGAGGTCAGCCTGTCCCATCATGGGGTGTTATTCCTAGACGAGTTGCCCGAGTTCAAGCGGCACGTCCTGGAGGTGCTGCGACAACCGCTGGAAGACGGCCAGGTGACGATCGCCCGGGCCCTGTCAACCCTGACCTATCCGGCCCGCTTCATGCTGGCCGCCGCCATGAATCCGTGCCCGTGCGGCTATGCCACGGACCCCACGAAGGAATGCTCGTGCACGCCGCTCCAGATCCAGCGGTACCTTGCCCGGATCTCGGGCCCGCTCTTGGACCGGATTGACATCCACATTGATGTCCCGCCCCTGAAGCGCCGGGAGTTGACCGGCGAGCCGTCGAGCGAGCCGTCAGCCGCCATCCGGGAGCGCGTGCGCCGCGCGCGCCAGATCCAGCAGGACCGCTTCCGGCGGAGCAAGGTCTACTGCAACGCCCACATGGCTCCGCGGCAGATTCGCAAGTACTGCCAGGTGGAAGGCGAGGCGCGGAGTCTCTTGGAGACGGCCATGGACCGCCTGGGCCTGTCGGCGCGGGCCTACGACCGCATTCTGAAGGTCGCCCGGACGAGCGCCGACCTGGAAGTCGCCGAGGTCATTCAACCCGAACAGATCGCCGAGGCTATCCAGTATCGGTCATTGGACCGCACGTCCCGACGATGAGGTTGCCGGACGTGGGATTCCTAGCGTACTGACTCAGAAATGGCTTCACAGGGAGCCCGTTCGGGCTGAGCTTGTCGAAGCCCGGATTCCGCACCCTTCGACAGGCCTGCCCTGAGCGGCGTTGTGCCCTTCGACTGGCTCAGGGCGAACGAAGTCGAAGGGCTCAGGGTGAACGGAATGGTAAAGGAATTTGGGAATCATTACACCAGCGTAGGGCGGTGAAGGCGCCGGTCCTGGCGAAGATCTGATCTCCAGGACGAACCGGTACTCTCCACAGACTTCCGCCAGAAAGGAGGACCACCCATGCCGAAAGTCACGCAGCTCGTCCTGAACCTGCAGAGCAAGCCCGGCGTGCTGGCGAACCTGGCCTCAGTCCTGGGCAGGGCGGGGGTGAACATCGAAGGGGTGTGCGGTGCCGAGACGGCCGGCCGGGGAAAGATTCGCCTCCTGGTCTCTGACGCAACCAAGGCGGAGACTGCGTTGAAGGCTGCCAGGATCCGCTGCGGTCGCGAGGAGGCGGTCACCATCTCCCTGGAAAATCGGCCCGGCGCCCTGGCCGAGGCGGCCCAGAAGCTCACCCAGGCCAAGGTCAACATCAAGTGCGTGTACGCCACGACGGCTGGGGCTGGGCCGGTGGCGGTCGTTCTCACCGTTTCGAGCGTTCCAAAGGCCATGGCCGCTCTGGGCGGGTAGTCTCCGGATCCTCCTCGAGGACACAAGCGGCGGGGCGGCCGTCCGGTCGCCCCCCTCTACCTTCAAGAGCCCCCTGGCTTTCGCGTCGGTCCTTCGAGCAGGCAGGGGACCTCTGCCTGACGGCCGCTCTTGCCTCTTGTATATCCGCAGAGAGAGCCCCACGTATCTGGACGGCTACCGCGTCTCATCTCTATCCTCCACCTCACCTCACGGTTCGCTGCCCCGCAGCCCTCCGGGCATCGAGGGGTCGGGAATTCCTGCCTGGGCGGCTTCCCGATTTCCGGTGTCCTCCCCTGTCCGCCGAGCCGAATGAGGAGTATGCGAATCGCCGTAGGCGATGCAAGAGGCAATGGGACATCCCTGTTCCCAGGTGGGACACTACCGGCCTTCTCTGAGGCGATTGGGTCCCAAGAATCCTGAATGTCTTGAGGCACAATCGAAACCAGTGATGTGGTTTCCACCCAGAAAAATCAAGGAGTTTCTTTCGTCCACGTGCCTCCCCAACCTCTGGCACTCTCGTTGCTCCAACGAGTCATGACCAGTGTGCGGCTGCTTCCCAGGGAGGATTCAGACTCCTGGTTCGTAGCGGTGCTGGTATCCGGCTCCGGGGAAGCTACAGGTTTGAATCAGCGGGAGGGGTTCTCCGTTTGATTGCCGCGCGATCCTCCCGGAAGCTCCCTTCTTGTGGGAAGGGTGGTCCTGAGGGTAACGGGTCATCTGGGTTTGGCGACAGCGAGACGTGATAGCAGGTTGGATCCTAAGAGGGGAAGGAGGCGTGAGGCGGGGTGCGGACAGCCTGTACACAGTGTCCTGACTTGTCGGGAAGAAGGGGGTGACCATCATGGAAGCTATAGGTTACAGCGCAGAACTCATCAACGTCACCATCGCTGTGGGAGGGTTCCTTATGCTCCTGGCAGTCGCGCTGGCCAGCATCCTTCTCGGCTATGTTGCCGACGAGGAGGCGAAGGGCAGGCGGATTGAGTGGCTCGAGGAGCCGCTTGCCACGGCTGGGCCGCCCGCGCGGGTTGCCAAGGTAGAGCTTCGCAGAGCAGCCTAACCTTCTCACCCTCTGGAGCCAGGGGCTCGCAGGATGAAGCGAACCTCTGGCTGCCCCAACCTCTCCTTCCTTCAGGCGGCGGTCGCGGTCTCGACCGACGAGGCGGTAGGGTTCGCCACGGTCGTCCTCACCACCCCTCCAGTTGGGCTCGCGGCATCTTCACCTTACACAAGAGGACTCTGGGCGGTGTGTGATGGATTGGACCGACCACTGATGGCAGGAGAGTGCACCGCCTGTCCCCGCCCATTGCATCGGGACTTCCGGCAATCCCCCCGAAGCCAATGCCGCAGCAGAGAGCCAGCCTTGCTTCCTCCCCGCGATCCGACCCTGTGAGCCTGGACCGGGGAGGACGATTGCCCAATTGTGTCACGAGGTTATCCAAACAGTCCCGCGAAAATTGTCCGCAGCGAACTTTTCTCTTGACAGCAATCAAAAGATGTTTTAGTTTCCGCCCGCAACATTTTTTCCACCGCGTTTCCCAGAGATCCATAGAAATTTGGAGACTCACCTGAACCCAGTCCCTGCCATTTGTTTAAGGAAGTTCGGGTCCCACCATGGGAGGGCCTCAAAGAGAAACGAGCAGAACGGAGTTTTGAAAGTGAGGTGGTGCGAAGCCGAATTCGGATGAGTGGTTGGGGTGGTGGCGGATTTTGGATTCCCGGTCTGGGCGATCGGGGTCGCAAGAGCCAAGAGCCAAGAGCCAAGAGCGATGAACGGTGGTGAGGAGGGGAGGATATGGCCGAGGAAAGATTGCCGAACCGATGGATATTCGTCGTGTGGGCGTTGGTCATGCAGTTGTGCCTGGGAAACCTGTACACCTGGAGCATCTTCCGATCACCCCTCATGAAGGCCAACAACTGGACCATCCAGCAGGCGACTGTTCCGTTCACCCTCTCAATCGTGTTCTTCGCCGTGGGGATGGTCTTCGCCGGCCGGTGGCAGGATAAGGCGGGCCCCAAGATCGTTGGTATCACCGGGGGCATTATCCTGGGAGCAGGATTCCTGTTGGCCAGCGTGGTGGGGAACAATCTCTGGGGCCTGTACATTGCCTACGGGGTGATGGGCGGTCTGGGCGTCGGTTTCGCCTACGTTACTCCCATCGCCACCTGTGTGAAGTGGTTCCCGGATATGCGGGGCTTCATCACGGGCCTGGCGGTCCTTGGATTCGGTGCGGGCTCGATGATCGGCGCGCCGGTGGGGACAAGGCTCATCGGGCAGATGGGCGTGCTGGGGACGTTCGCGGTATTCGGGGTCGTGTTCGGCATCCTGACCGCCCTGGCGGGAGGCATGCTGAGGACTCCGCCAGCCGGCTATAAGCCCGCGGGGTGGTCACCGCCAGCCCCGGCGGCCGGCAAGCCGGTGGCCACCAAGTACGACTACTCCCCGGCGGAGATGGTGAAGACGCCCCAGTTCTGGCTCCTCTGGTTCATCTATCTGTTCGGTGCGGGGGTCGGACTGATGGCGATCTCGCAAGCAGTGCCGATGGGGGTTGAGCTGGCGAAGGTGACCCCCGCCCTGGCCGCCGGCGCCCTGGGCACGATGGCCATCTTCAACGGCCTGGGCCGGCCGGCGTTCGGCGCCATCTCCGACAAGATCGGGCGGAGCAACGCGACCATGCTGGCATTCGCCGTATACCTCGTGGCCCTGCTGGGGGTCCTGAGGACAGCCGATTCGTTGGCCATGTACACTATCGGCATCAGCGCGGTGGGCTTTGCCTACGGCGGATACTTGGCCTTGATGCCGTCCTACACGGCCGACTACTTCGGAACGAAGAGTCTTGGGATCAATTACGGCTGGGTCTTCAGCGCCTGGGGTTGTGCAGGAATCTTGGGGCCGATCATCGGGGCGATGGTCCGGGCTGCGACGGGGGCGTGGACCAACGCTTTCTGGATCCTGGCCGGGATGTGCGTGGCTGGGATTCTCCTCGCGTTGGTCACCAAGGCCCCGGCGGCACGCACGGTGGAGGCTCAAGCAAAGGCTTAGCTTCCGGTCAGGGGAGACACAGGAGCCGGCACCCTTTGTCACGGGTGCCGGCTTTTTTTCGGTGCCTCCCGGGCCGCCGCCAGCGTCTGAGCGTGGAACTCAGGTTCGGGCGATTGACCTGGGAGGCTTGCAGCAGGCAGACAGCACGTCATGTACCAGGGGCGGATCATGCTGTGCGGAAGGCGTCTCACCTTCCCGGCAAGAGGCACCCTCATCGCCAATCGCTGGATTTCCTGTGAACCCCGGCGTCGTTTCGCTGCCCTTCGATTTGACGAGGTGCGATCAGCCCGTGAATTCCCTTGCCGCTGGCGAGCCGGTCGCATACATTCTTCCCGTTATGCCGCCAGCCGATCGCAGGAGCGCCCGGGCGCCGCGCGAGAACCTCAAGGTGTTCTCTACGAACCGCAAGGCCCGGTACGACTATCATATCGAGGAGACCTACGAGACCGGGATCGCCCTCCTGGGCAGCGAGGTGAAATCCATCCGGCAGGGCCGGGCCACCCTGCGGGATAGTTACGCGGCGTTCGAGCGCGGCGAACTCTTCCTCCACAACTGTCATATCAGCCCCTACGCGCAGGCGAGCCGCTTCAATCCGGAGCCGCTGCGACCCCGGAAGCTCCTGATGCGCCGCCAGGAGATCCAGCGCCTGGTGGGCAAGGTTGAGGAGAAAGGCCTGACCCTCGTTCCTCTCAGCCTGTACCTGAAGGGACGGCACGTGAAGGTGGAGCTGGCCCTCGCCCGGGGCAAGAAGCAGTACGACCGGCGCGAGGACATCAAGCGGCGCGAGGCGGACCGCGAGGTGGCCCGAGCGTCCCGGGGGCGCGCGAATAGCCAATAATAGCGCCCTCAATGTTGACATTCCCCTGGGTTCGCCGTACACTCTTTCTCCGGTGAGACGTATCACGATTCACGCATCACGTCTTTACGCTTCACCTGTCCCGACACGAGAGGGGGTGCACCGGTTTCGACGGGGACACGGGGGCAAAGGTGGCATGCCGAGTCCCCACCGACTCGTAAAAAGGTGGGAAAACGACAACTGCCGACGCTGAGTTGGCACTCGCTGCCTAACTAGCAGCGACGTCCTCCTCACCGCGCCTGCCGGGTGAGATCAGGGCGTCAGACAGGTAGGCTAAGCCGGCGGACCCTGGCCCGGGATCGGTCGGATGAAAACCAACGGGCTGGCCGCCAAGGTCCCCGCCGACGGGGCCCCTCGGTGGCGAGATCAAAACGTCGGCTACGCATGTAGAGGCCTTTGCCGACAGGTTCTCGGACGGGGGTTCGACTCCCCCCACCTCCACCATGATCATCACGGGCTCCACAGGGGGCCCGTGATCTTTTGTGCTATCACCGCTTCCTGGCAGTTGACACGCATGGCAACCATTCCGGCCGAGATCGTGGAGGCCATCGTCCAGGGAAGGCACGGCGATCCATTCGCCGTCCTCGGCCCCCACGTCCTTCAGCGCGGACGGCGGGCAAGGATGGTCATCCGAGCCTTCCTCCCCAGGGCGGAACAGGTCAGCGTGGTGCCCCTTGCGGGCGACCTGCCGGCGCGGCCGATGAAGCGGATCCATCTTGAGGGACTCTTCGAGGCGTCGTTTCCCGGCAGGGGAGACGGCTTCCCCTACCGGCTCCGATGGGCGGATGGCCCGGGCGTGGAACGGGAGGCCGAAGATCCTTACCGTTTTCCCTCCACCCTCAGCGATTACGATCTCTACCTGCTCGGGGAAGGCGCCCACTACCGGGTCTACGACAAACTCGGGGCACACCTGGCGACCCTGGAGGGAACTCCTGGGGTGCGCTTCGCCGTCTGGGCCCCCAATGCGCGCCGCGTCAGCGTCGTCGGCGATTTCAACGCTTGGGACGGGCGAGTCCATCCGATGCGGCTCCACCCCGGCAACGGAATCTGGGAGCTCTTCATCCCCGGCCTGGACATAGGGGCTCTGTACAAGTTCGAGGTATTGGCCAAGACCGAGGAGCCGATGGCCCTGAAGGCGGATCCCTATGCATTCGCCTTCGAGTTGGCTTCCAATCCGGCGTCGGCGGTGGCCGACCTGGCGTACGAGTGGGGGGATGCCGCCTGGATGGGGGAGCGGGGGAAGATGCACTCTCCGGACGCGCCGCTGGCCATCTACGAGGTGCATCTGGGGTCGTGGCGACGGGGTGGGGAGCATGGGGAGCGGTTCCTTTCCTACCGGGAGTTGGCTCAAGAGATGGCTCCGTACGTGAAGGAGATGGGCTATACCCACGTCGAGTTGCTGCCCATCACGGAACACCCGTTCTACGGGTCCTGGGGATATCAGACCCTGGGATGGTTCGCGCCTACGCGCCGGTACGGATCGCCCCAGGACTTCATGGCCTTCGTGGACATCCTGCATCAGCAGGGCATCGGGGTCATCCTGGACTGGGTGCCGGCCCACTTCCCCCAGGACCCTCACGGATTGGTCTACTTCGACGGGTCCCATCTGTACGAGCACGAGGATCCCCGGCTGCGGGAGCACCCGGACTGGGGAACCCGAATCTTCAACTACGGCCGGAACGAGGTGGCGAACTTCCTCATCGGCAGCGGCCTGTTCTGGCTGGACCGCTACCATGTAGACGGCCTCCGGTTGGACGCCGTCGCCTCCATGCTCTACCTGGATTACTCCCGGGCGCCGGGGGGGTGGATCCCCAACCGGTACGGCGGGAACGAAAACCTGGAGGCCATGGCCTTTCTCAAGCGCCTCAACGAGACCGTGTATAAGGAGTTCCCGGACGTGATGACCGTCGCGGAGGAGTCCACAGCATGGCCCATGGTCTCCCGGCCGACGTACGTGGGCGGGTTGGGCTTCGGCCTCAAGTGGAACATGGGCTGGATGCACGACCTGCTCACCTATATGTCCAAGGACGCGATTCACCGAAAGTTTCATCACAACAACCTGACCTTCGGCCTCCTCTACGCCTGGCACGAGAACTTCATTCTCCCCCTTTCCCACGACGAGGTGGTCCACGGCAAGGGCTCGCTGCACGGCAAGATGCCGGGGGACGACTGGCAGAGGTTCGCCAATCTCCGAGCGTTTTACACCTTCATGTACGGCCACCCCGGCAAGAAGCTCCTCTTCATGGGCGGGGAGTTCGGCCAGACGCGCGAGTGGAACCACGACGCCAGCCTGGAC
>JACQVO010000054.1 GCA_016209725.1 Candidatus Methylomirabilota bacterium
CTCCCCTGCCGAGGCTCACCATCTGTCGTGGTGGACGCGCGCCGGGTCGTACCGATGCTCCCGGGGGATCTCCTCGGCGGGATAACCCAGGGGAACCAGGCACAGAGGAATGACATGGCCGGGGAGGCCAAGGAGCCTTCGTATTCGCGCCACCCGATCCTCGTTGGGATAGAGGCCCACCCACACGGCCCCCAATCCCAGGGCGTGGGCCGCCAGCAAGAGGTTCTGCGTAGCAGCCGAGCAGTCCTGGACCCAGTGGTCCCGGTACTTCTCCCGATGCTGATCCCCGCAGACCACAATCGCAACCGACGCCTCCTTCAGCATGTCGGAGAACGGATGAAACCTCGGGATCTCGTCGAGGAGCTTCCGGTCGGTGATGACGATGAACTGCCAGGGCTGTTCGTTCCCCGCGGAGGGGGCGCTCATCGCCGCTTCCAGGAGTTGCTGGACCACCCCCTCGGGCACCCGTTGCGGTGTGTATCTCCGGATACTCCGGCGCGAAAGAATTGTTTCCATGGCATCCATGTTTTTCTCCTACAGCTCTGAGCCAGGAATTTTCACCGCCAAAGCCGCAGAGAGCGCAAAGAGTTGCCAACTCTCGTCAAGCCGGAAAAGCGATCAGACCGAATTGTTCCGGATTACCCATCCAGCCATATCCCCGCCGCCGTACTGGATAAAGAGAGTTCCTTTGCGTGCTTTGCGGTTGAACTGCGCTGTTCGGGCAGAGCGAAGCCCTACTGCCCTTCCGTGCCTGTCGCCCGCCCAAAAGGCCGAAAAGCAGAAAAGGCCCCCTGGGCTTCCCCCACCCAAAGAGCCTCTTCGCCGTCCTGCTGCATTCAGATCGCCTGTGGTCAACCTGAGGGCAGCACCGTCATCCCGAACCACCAGGCTGATGCGTTCTTACCACACGGCTATCCCAGAATCAACGGCTTTTCCCCCCTTTGTCTGTCATTCCTGCGGGCCACTCGTCGGCTATGCATCCTCCGCCCCGAAGACGACACCGTTCCAGAGGAGAGTCACCACAGAAATCCGGAGTTCGACTCCTGCCTGCGTCCACGGGCAAGGCGATGACCAGCCTCAGCCGCCCCCGCTTGCGGGCGACAACTGGACGAAACTGTCATGCCGGGCGACCCGCATTTGCGGTTGCTCCCGCCCACGGCTTGATCTTTGCCAGCGTCTTAGCGAGAGCTTCTTCCGCCATCTCCGTGTCATAGGCCGCCTGCGCCCGCAGCCAATAGCCGTTGGAAAGGCCGAAGTACCGGCACAGGCGCAAGTCGGTGTCCGCCGTGATGGCGCGCTTGCCCGCCACGATCTCCCCGATCCGCTGGGCGGGCACACCGATTGCCTTGGCAAGGCGGTACTGCGTGAGCCCCATCGGAACCAGGAACTCTTCGCGCAGCAACTCGCCGGGCGTCACGGGCTTGAGCTTACGCATGGTCTCCCTCCGTTAAATGGCGGAGTGTCGGCGGTATGAGCCAATGGCCGATCATTTCACGCATGTCCGCTGGACCCGCCTTACAGGTAGCGCACGGCGTATTCCCCGAGGCCGGCAGGGTTGTCCTTGGCGACTCGGACAATGCCGTCTGTGATCCGGCGGATCTCATTTCCCCGGTATCGCGAGGAGATCAAGAGGATCCCGGCGTGGGGCCGTTGGTGTTGAATGGCTTGCTCTGCGAGATGGACGAAGTGCGTGACGTTCCGCGTCACGATGCACCGTCCCGTTTTCGCCGCGTAATCCAGTTGGGCGCGATCCGAGCCGTGCGTATTTCCGGCCTCCACCGTGGTCAGCACGTCGATCTTTTTGCGCCGCAGCGCATCCGCAATGGCGACCGGAACGTCCTCGTCCAAGTAGAATTTCATGCCCGCTTCGCGACGGACGAAAGGCGGGACCGGACCGCCTCCCACGTGAGCTGGCGGTTCTCCTCGATGGCATCATCAATCTCTTCTGGATACTTCGCGTAGTACAGGAGGCACACGTGCACTTGGGCCGTGGACAGGTGTGGAAAAAGTTTCCGGAGCGCCGCCTGGTTTTGGCCGAGCTCGAGGTAGTCCCGGATCACCTCCCAGACCCCGAGGCCGGTACCGGCGAGCTTTGCCTCCCGCCCGTTGGGTTCATCCGCGAAGTAGATCCCCGGGCACGTCCGGAGGCGAAGTGCCTCATCCATGAGATCTTGTGCCACCTCCGAGAAGGAGCGTCGATGGCGCCGGGCGAGGCGGGCGATCTCGTTTCGCAGGGCGGGTCGGAGCCGTAACGTCGTCGTTGGGGCTGGCATTGTCACCTCCAAGAAGGTACCCGCACACACTATAGCACATCGTGTGCATGACGTCATTCTGAAGTTGGGCGGCCGTCCACGGGCTGGTCCCTTTCCCATGTGCGGGCCGACCGGGCATTCCCCCGCACCTTTCACCCGGGAGGAGGGAAGTTTATCCTGCCCGCGAGAGATCGGACTGCGGCCTCCCGGCAACTGAGAGAGCACGGGATCCTGATGGCGAGCTTCAGGGATGCGATTTGTTCGACTCTTGCTTGGCTCCCCGGGCAGGGCGAATCTGGGCACTGGGAGGAGAGGGTGTCGCTGGTTTGAAGACTAACCCTGCGCTCAGCGACTGCGGAGCGGGCAAAACGCATCTGCAGCCCGCTGCAGCGCCGGGTGCGGCGCATTAACTCGTCAGAAACCTACATCAGAATGAATCCTTGCATCTGATTAGCAGGCTTCTACTGATCACCGATCCCGCGAAGCCAGTCGACGGATTGACCGCTGCGACGGATCCATGATCACCACTTTGGGTGATGACTTCGTAGCCCCGAGTTCCGCAGAGCTCGCCGGCCTTCTCGTAGCACATGCCCCAGTTACGAGCCAAGCCGGAGCAGCTAATGGAGAATGCTTCCTTGCCGTCTGGCCCGTACGTTTTGGATGCCCTAGCGCTAGCACAACCGCTCGCCAGAATGAGGAATGCGATGGCAGGGGCTATCGCGTCATATCTCATACTGGCCTCTCATCTTCTGCGTTGCCGGATACCCACCCCTGTGGCCGGGTCGAAGCGCCTAGGAAGGGAGCACAACAATGTAAAGCGACTTGTCCCACAACGTAACCATGTTCAGCTTCTCCCCATACTGCTCCATCAGAAGACCACGACATTGCTCTGCATCCTCTTCGCGAACCCAGACCCATGCATGTTCATCTATTGAGGTATGCAAACCCTGTCTCCGCAGAACTAGCTCATCTAGACGCGCAACCTCGCTCTTGAGTATTTCCCAGGGCCTATCCGGTCTCCGGTGCGGATCAACCTCCAGTGCGAAGATGAACAGAACTTGTCGATCCATCAAAGGGAGGAGTAAGTCATCGGGATCCGGGTAGTCGTACCAGAATAACTTTCCTTCGGGCTGACCGGGTTTTGGCTTGTTCCACTGTCCCATCCCGCCCTCCTACGTCTTCGGACAGTACTATGGTGCTCTCCGCGGGCAGAGTATCGAAGGGTTAGGCGATTGTCAACGTGAAGGCCCCCGTCCAGGTAGCACGGGGAAATAGAAAATACGTACGGCATGAGGTGAACCGGGGGGTCGAGAAAGGGGGCAGTCCAGGTGAGAGCCGGGGGGGAGATCGGGGACCCTGGGCCATCCTGGAGCCTGGGATTTCACACACCCGGGCAAAATCCGCCTGCTGAACGAGCAAACACACCGGAGCGCCCGCGCCGACGGACGATAAGGTTGCAGTCGAGGGATGCTTTCCGCTTTCTCCCAGGACGCGGCGGCACCGGACCGCCGCCGCGGCCCCGCGGCAGGGTGCACGGCGAGCACGGGCGCCCTGGCAGGTGGCAATCACACGGCGATGCGGAACTCGATCGTGGAAAACGGGACTCTGGGGACAGAGGTGCGGCGGCCCGTCTGAGCTTTCCTGAGGGAGACGAGGCCGTAGGCGGCCAGCGCCTGGACATCCGCGTGGACATTCTTGAAGTCGCGGCGGACGAGCTGGGCGAGCTGGTAGACAGAATCAGGCCGGCCCTGGCGGATCACGCGGAGCAGTTCGAGCCGCTTGGGCGTGAGGACCTTCCGGGCGGCCTCCAGGCTCGTGAAGTAGGTTCCCTTGCGGGGGGTGACCTTCTTGCCTGCGGCCACGGCCTTCCAGGTAGCGCGAAAGTCCTTCAAGCCCTCCTCCAGGGTCTTGATCTCAATCCGGCCCTTCATCTTGTCGCCTCCTTCCGATCCACCTTCGCGCGGCGAACGTCCGCCAGGAAGTCTACCAGGAGTTCGCCGACGGTGGAAAAGGTGTACGCAATTTGCGCGGCTCCACAGTGGCGATGGTGGCCCTTGGGATGGTGGTTGTCGTAGAGCACAGCCGGCTTCGTGGTCCCCGCGAGCACGAAGGCCAGGCGGTAGCGGATGCCATCCGGGTACGCGGCGGACCGAGGCACCTGCCAGAGGACCAGCTCGACGAGGTCCCCGTCGGCATCCACGTACTTCTCTCGGCGGAGCAGGATGGCTCCCATCTATGGTGCAGAATACCATAGTCTGTCTCCTGGGACGACAGGTTTCTGTGGCGTCCCCTTCCCCTCGCACATCGGTCACCCGTTCCCCTGGAGGCTCCGGCATAGCAGGGTGGCCTACTGCCAGAGACGGAGTGGCCGTGAGGGGCGCGCTATGCCCAGGAAGAAAACGGTCGCCCACTGGAGTGCCCACTCGAGCCGTGCTTGGCTCGGCACGGTGGACTTGAACTGCCAGGCAATGGTTGCGGCAAACACATCGGCGCAATCGGGCGAGGGATTGGCAGCGGCGGGTGTGCGACAGGAATCGGTGGGCTTCCCGCGTGTCACCCGGTCCCTCGGTGTTTCATGGCTTCCGGGTTCAGGGTGCGAGTAATAGGGGACGTAATAGGGGACAAAGACTGCAACGTATTCCTATTCGCGTCCCCTATTCGTATTCATAGAAATACATGCGGCGTGAGGTAAGCCGGGGGGTCGGGAAAGGGAGGTAACCAGGCGAGGGCTGGGGGGAGATCGGGGAACCTGGGCGATCCTGGTGCGTGGGCCTTCACGCACCGAGAATGATTTGATCACCGTGATGAGGGAACTTCGGATCAAGGTAACCATGGCGTCGGTCCCAGCATGGCAAGGAAGTCCGCCGGGCTAACGATGCGGGCCTTGCCGACCGATTGGAGCGAGATGAGATGGTTTCTGGGTGTGGAGGACGACGCGCATCGGCAGACGCTACTTCCGCGCAGAGTGAACGAGGCGGTCGACGTCCTCTTTCGATGTGATTCCGAGCGCCTGGGCGCGCATGGAGACCTCCCGCTGTAGCTTCCGCCAGCGGCGCTCCTCGATATAGAACCGGAGGGCCTCGCGCACCAGCTCGCTCTTGGTGCGCTTCTCCTCGCGGGCGGTCCGCTCGGCCTCGCGGAGGATCTCGGGGTGGGGGGAAACGGTCAGTGTGCCTGTCGTGCGCATGGTCGAGACTCCTCGGGAGAGAATCTTACTTGGTCAGGTAACCCGAGGACCATTGGAGGTCAAGCCCAACGTGCGGCTCCCAACCCGATCCGCCTTGCGACTTGGAGGGTACGACTGCTACAATGCCCCGCATGTGGCAGCGACTCTTACCGTTGCTCTTGGTCGTCAGCGCGGTGGTCACCCTGGCCGACGGCGGGGTTTCGCCGCGCTCGCTCCAGGCCGCGCTGGTTGCACACCGGACCGTCCTCGCAGATCCTGATGGCTGGGCGCTGGTCCGCGGGCCGCTCGGCGACCGCCCCCAGGCGAGGTTTGCCGCCGGATCGCAGTCTTCGCGCGATGCCCGCCCTCCGACGCCGGATGATTCAGCGATCCTCGCGGATGCCCATGGGGTCCCAGGCCTGCACACCGGTGCTCGCCTGCCGGCGTCACGCGTCCAGCCCAGCCCCTCACCCTTCCGCCTCGGCTCCCTCTCGCGCGCGCCTCCTGGCCCGTCCGCTGCCCTCTTCTGAGTCGCATGGTGGGACTCGACAACCTGTGCCGCGAACCGAGCGGCGGGGGCGTGATCTATCTGTAGCCGCCAACCGGTGTCGCAAGGAGGTGGCGACGTGGACGCGGGTGATGTCTTGATGGCGATAGTGCTCATCGGATGCGCCGGTTGGATTGTCTGGGTTAAGCTCACATCCAAACGAAGAGCGCGCGAATCGGGGAACAAGGAGGAAGCAGTAGTCGCCGATGGCGGTCCACAGCCGCCGGGCGTCCCGGAACCCTCAGAGCCTGTGCCCCCAGAGGCGCCACCCCCAACGGGCAGACGGGCGCGCGGGACGCGCACGGGGCGGACCTCCCCTCCTGCCGGACACCGGAGGACTTGAGCGGCGACACCTAGATGCTGGAGACCGATGGCCTCCGGCCCGCCGCCACTGTCGCTCACCGCATCCCGAATGGTCGCAGCGTCCATGCGCCAAGCGCGCACAATCGCCGGGCGTGCTCACGTGCGCGAGGAGCGGTCCGGCCGAGGGAGCCGCTCGCCGGCGCCGGTCGTTCGACACCACCGGCGGCGTCCCGGGTCGCCCGGGCCAGGGGGGTCAGTCGTCCCGCACAGGAGCAGGGTCACACATGCCGACGGATGCCAGTTTCTTCCGCGATCTCGCCTATGTGCTCTTGGCCGCCGGCGTTGGCGGGGCCGCCGCGCGGCTCACGCGCCAGCCCTTGATCGTGGGGTACGTCCTCGGCGGCATCCTCGTGAGCCCCTTCACGCCGGGCCCGGTCGTCTCCGAGATCCACACCTTCGAACTGTTCGCCGAGATCGGCGTCATCCTCCTCATGTTCTTCATCGGCGCCGAGTTCTCGCCCCAGGAACTCCTGCGATCGAAATGGGTGGGGTTCGTCGGCGGCACGCTCGGCATCCTCGCGCTGACGGCCCTCGGCTTCGGCGCGGTCCGGCTCCTCGGGTGGCCGCCCGTTCCCGCGCTCATCGTGGGCATGATCGTCTCCACGGCGAGCACCCTGGTGCTGGTCCGGCTCCTCCTCGACCGCGGCGAGCTGCACGCCCGCCATGGACGGGTGGCGGTCGGCATCACCCTGGTGGACGACCTCGCCGTCGTGATCTTCATCATCCTCATTCCCTCCCTGGGGGCCCTGGAGCCGGGACGACTTGCCGCGGTCGGACTGGCGCTCGGGAAGGCCGTGCTCATCCTCCTCCCCTTCGGGGTCCTTGCCGCGAAGGTGTTCCCCCGGCTCCTGGCACGGGTCGCCCAATCCCAGAGCCGGGAATTGTTCCTCATCGTCACGCTGATCCTCAGCGTCGGGACGGCGGCGCTGAGTCAAGCTGCCGGGCTGTCCCTGGCGCTCGGTGCCTTCCTGGCCGGCCTCATCATCAGCGGGTCCGACTACGCGCACGAAGCCCTGGCGGTCCTCGTCCCGCTCCGCGATGTCTTCGTCGCCGTCTTCTTCGTGACCGTCGGGGTGCTGATCGACCCGCGGACCCTGCTCGACAACGTGCCGCTCGTGGGCGCCATGATCGGCCTCGTGTTGGTCGGCAAGCTGGTGGTGTGTACCCTGCTCGTCCGGCTCTTCCGCGAGACCTGGCGCACGGCGCTCCTGGTCGCGGTGAGCCTCACCCAGATCGGGGAGTTCGCGTTCCTCCTCGCCCGCGCGGCGATGAGTGCCGGACACCTGGACCAGGCCGTGTTCAACGCCACCCTCCTCACCGCGCTCCTGACCATCCTGCTCACTGCCGTGTTGCTGCGGACCGTGCCCGCGTGGGTGGCCGACCGGGACCGTGTCTGCCTGGCCGCCACCCGGAGCACCCACCGGGATGACGACACGCCTCGGGGCCATGTCATCCTGTGCGGCTTCGGCCCCCTGGGGAGCGCGGTCGGGGAGGCTCTGGAGACCTTCAGGCTTCCCTTCCTGGTGGTCGAGACCGATCCGGACACCATCCGGGGGCTTGCGGGCCGGGGCATTCCCACCCTGTATGGGGATGCGCAGCAGGAGCACATCTTGGAGCACGTCGGCCTCGCCCGGGCGGCCGCGCTGATCGTGACGCTGACGGAAGGAGAGGCCGCGTACGGCATCGTCCGGGCGGCGCGGACCCTGAGCTCCCGATCCTGGTGCGGGCCGGCTCACCCGAGGAACAGCAGCGACTACGGGCGGCCGGGGCCACCGGCGTCGTCCAGCCCCGGCTGGAGGGGGCGGCATTCCTCATCCAGGAGACGCTGGCACACCTCGGGCTGACCGCCGAGCGCGCCGACGCCTACCTGGACCGGTTTTTGCGAAGCCATGGGTCTGCCCGTTCGCCGGAGCCCACTCGGGCCCGACGTCCTGCCCGAGCTTCGCGAGGTGCACCTCACCGCCGCGGCTGAGCTCGCGGATCAAACGCTCCGCGAAGCTCGTGTCCGGGAGCGGTTCGGCGTCCTCGTCTTGGCCGTCCGGCGCGCGGACGGGACGAGCATGATGACTCCCTCTCCTGATACGCCCCTTCGTCCCGGCGATCAGTTCCGCGTCTTCGGGCTCCCTGCTCAGCTCGCGGCATTTGAGGCGGCAACCGGCGGTGCCGCTAGGGGCACCGTGGGACGACGGGAATTGGAGGGACGCCACTGAGGAGCGCAGTGAGGTCGGGCAGGGGATTCTGACATTCCGCAGTGAGACCGCGGCTGCCCCCCGATCGCCACCAAAACGACGCAGTTTGAAGTACCCCTGGCCGACGGAGTCCGCCGAGTGCGAAAGGGGGGGCGATCCCTGATGGTGGGGGAACCCGCTCCAAGGCTATGCCTCATACTGATCGAATGGTCAGCGGGTAGCCAGGGGACTCCAGAGGCCTGTGCCGAGGTCCACAGGCCCCTGGCTTGCTGATCGTGACTATCCGCTTCGTACGAAGTCTGTAATCCGCAAGAATTCGATCCGGTACTGGAGTTGGTCCTCCGAATCATCCGGCCGCCCGGCGCTTCATGGCCTCCGGGTTCAGGGTGCGCGGGGGAAGCTGTCCGTCCAGGTAGCTTTCGATGTTCTCCACGACCTGGCGAAAAAAGATATGGTAGGCCTCCTGCGTGACGTAGCCAGTGTGGGGGGTCAGCACAACGTTATCGAGCATCACCAGGGGATGGTTTGCCGGCAGCGGCTCGACATCGAAGACATCCAGACCCGCCCCGGCGATGCGGCGCTCTCTGAGGGCCGCCACGAGGGCGGCCTCCTCCACCAACGGGCCCCGTGCCGTGTTGATGAGATAGGCGGTCGGCTTCATGAGCGACAGGTGGTGCTCCGTGACCAAGCCACGCGTCCGCTCGGAGAGGCGGAGGTGCAGGCTGACGACATCGCTTTCCCGGAAAACCGTGTCCAGCGGGACGAACGTGACCCCGCTGGCCGCCGCTCGCTCCTCAGTCAGTGTCGGTCCCCAGGCGATCACCCGCATGCCGAGCAACTTTCCGAACGCCGCAATCCGGCTGCCTATCCGACCCAGGCCCAGGATGCCGAGGGCCTTTCCCGCCAACTCGACGCCGATGCCGGTCTGCCACCGGCCCTCGCGCATCGCGCGGTCCTCCTGGGGAATCCCCCGCACGGTGGCCAGCAAGAGCCCGATGGTGAGCTCCATGGCCGCGACGCCTGAGCCCTCGGTCTCCGTGATCAGGACGCCGCGGGCCGTTGCGGCGGTAGCTTCAACCTGCCCCGAGTTCCGGCCTGTGAGCGCCAGGAGCTCCAGCGCGGGCAGCCGCGCGAGCAGCGAGGCGGGAAACCGCGTCCGCTCCCGGATCAAGACCAGGATCTCGTACGGCGCGAGCCGGCGGACCAGCTCATCCTCGCTCAACAGCGTGTCGCGAAAAGCGTCCACCGTGGCTCGTCCGGAAAGCCGCGACCAGTAGGGAAGCGAGGGCACCGTGCCCTGATAATCATCCAGAATCGCGATTCGCTTCATGATTACCTCAACCCGAAAACATCAACCGCCAATCCCGCCACAGGCGGGACAAGAGCGCCAAGCGAAATGCTCTATCTGGGGGAAAGGTGGGGGTGAACTCGCCGAAGTTCTCACCCCCATCCCCTCCTTCCCCCATTCAGGGGGAAGGGGGTGTCTCCTGCCTCGCCGGAAGGCGGAGGGATTCGATCATCCCCCAAACGGACTCTAACGTGGCCAGCGCTCTATGCCCCGAGCCCCCGGTCCAGATAGAACCGGCTCATGTCGGTGCTGACCGGCTTGGCGCCGAGCTGGCGGAGCATGGTGGTGATCTGCCCCCGGTGGTATGTCCCGTGGTTGACGAGATGCTGGAGGCTGTCTACCAGGCGCAGACTGTGCGCGTTCCCTGCCATATCCCGGTAGCTGAACGGCCGGGCCAGGCCCCCTTCGGACACCGTATCCAGGAATGCCCGGCGCTCCCGGTCGAGGGCGGCGAACCGGTCCTTCAGGCTCGCCACTGTGGGGAAATCGGCGGCCGGCAATCCCTTGGACGGCGACTCGCCCTGCCACCGGCAGAGCCAGATCCACTCGGCTCCGACGATGTGGGCCAGCGTATCCCGTACGGAGGGAAAGCTGCTCCCCAGGTCCCGCAGGAATTGCTCGGGAGAGAGGGTCCCCGCTGCCCCCAAGGCTCGCTCATTCGCCCAGGCGTTGTATTCATACAGCGTGAGGATGTCCTTCCGATCCATGAGGGTTTCCTCCCATTCACGAAGGGACTTCGTCTGATCCTTCCTTCCCTTCCTTCAATCGCCGGTAGTAGGTGTGGCTGGTGTACAGGGCCGCCACCGGGTTGTGTCCCAGGACGCGGTCCTTGGCGACCAGGACCGTGGCCGGGGCCTTGGAGTGCATGAAGAAGAGGCTGTCGTGACCGACGCACAGGCCGATCACGATGTTGAGCTGCGTCCCTGCCTTTGCCAGGAGGGCGGCCTGCCCAACAGGGCTGCATATGGCCTCGTACTGGCCGGGGTGGACTTTCTCCTCATCCTTCAGACCGATCTTCTCCTTGTCGATCGATCCCGCCTTGCAGCACACCGTATACACCTCGAAGCCGCCAGCCAGGAAGATGTCCCGCGCCACCTTGGCCTCCTGCATGAGGCCGACGCAATGGGCGATGCCCAACCTGTGTGCCCCGATTCGCCGGGCGAAGTCCATGATCTCCTCGACCCGGGTGCTGCGGCAGTAGCCCGCCGCCTCCGTGCGGGCCGACTCGACCGCCAGCCGGCGGAGGTCTTCCCGTTCGAGATAGGCCCGCTGGACCTCCTGGAAGAGATCCCCTTCGACGGGCATGGGGCAAAACGACGGAGGCCTCTTCGTCTCCGGCTCGGCCGCGCACGCCTTCACTCCGCAGAGCACGCAGGTGGGTCCGGTGTATTCCGCCATGAGACCATGTCCTCCCGTGTATGGATGGAGTGCTGCGGGCCGCTATCGCAAGACGTATTCCGCTGACGCGAAGGGGTCAGGAGCTGCATGCGACACTGCCTGGATCGCCGCTCCGGCTGGTGTGCTGAGTCAGAGATTCACCAACACATTCCAAGGCCCGAGGGGCGCCCCAAAGACACTGCGCCACACCCACCCGGTGGGTGGGTACCCGGCGGCCGGGTCCGGCCCTGAGGCCACCGTTCTGTGGTGGCCGACCCGGAGCAAGGCCGCGCGGTTCTCGACGAGGCGCCAGGCGTCGGCGGGGCGTCCCTCGGGCCGGGAATTCGGCAGCGGACTTCCGATGCACCACACTACCGCCGCTCGAGGAATGCGAGGCGGGCGCCGAGCCCGATGAAGACACTTCCAGTCACCCAACGGAAGAATGAGGAATTTCCCACACGCACTCTGATCCGCCCGCCGCTATAGCTTGCTGCCAGCGCGACGGCCACATTCACGATGGTGCCGGACGTGTTGAAGAGGACCCCCAGGAAAATGACCTGCAGGGCGACATGGCCCAGGTGCGCGTCCACGAACTGGGGGAGGAACGCCACGAAAAACAGCGCTACCTTGGGATTGAGGACGTTGGTGACGACCCCTTGGAGGAAGATTGCCGTCAGCGTGTCTTCCCTGAGCGGGGCGTCCGCAGCCCTTTGCCGAGGACCCGTGAGGGTGCGAATCCCCAGGAACACGAGGTATGCGGCCCCGGCATACTTCACGACTTGGTAGGCCATCGGAACCGCCATCATGAGACTCGCAAGGCCGAGGGCGACGGCCAGGGTATGCACCAGACACCCGCCCGCGACGCCAAAGGCGGACGCGATGCCGGCGGCGCGCCCCTGGCCGACGCTGCGCGCGATGACGTAGAGCATATCGGGCCCCGGGGTGACGTTCAGCGTGACGGTCGCGATCAGGAACAAGAGGAGGTTGGTATGTGGCATGGTGCTAGTGTGGTGACCCCCAAATTCCTTTACAATTCCATTCACCCTGAGCCTGTCGAAGGGTGCGGAATCCGGGCTTCGACAAGCTCAGCCCGAACGGGTTCCCTGCAAAGCCATTTCTGAATCAGTACACTAGCTTCCCCTCCGGGGTCGATCACCGCCTGTTGGGTGGCCTCAGAGCTGAAAGCTTGTCGAGCCTCGCCGCTCTCAGAATCTCGGCATGACGACGCGCGCCGTGGCAGCCAGCATGGAGGGTTCGCAGCACTGCGAGACCCGCACGTCCCCCCGGATGCTGGTGAGCATGTAGGCGTCCTCGACAGAAAGCCCGAGGCGCCGCTGGAGCAGCGCGATCATCTCCTCGCATGCCACCCGGATGGCGTCGCCGATCACCGGACCCTCCCCCGTGCTGATCCAGCAATCCGGGAACTCGATCCACGGCCGGGCAATCCCTTCTCCCTTGGCCAATTCCACGCGCGCGGTGACTTCTCCGCAGATCTCCAGGGCAGTGATGGAGATCTCCCCATCGCCCATGGAAGCGTGCACGTCCCCGATCGCCAGCAATCCCTCCGGCACGAAAACGGGCAGATGCACTCGGGCGCCCACCCGGACATCGTTGTGATCCATGTTGCCGCCGTGGGGGCCGGGGGAGATGTTTCCGACCCCCTCGCCGGCGGGGGCCGTCCCGATCACCCCCACCATCGGCCGCACCGGGAAGCGGATCCGGTCGCTGAAGACGACCATTCCGTTCACGATATCCAGCATCTTGGTACGATAGTCCGCGATGAGGGGTCCCAGGACACCCAGCCGGGGCCGGACCCCGGTGAACCCGCGAGAGCCGAGGGCGATGTCGAGGATCTCTACGACCAGGGCATCGCTGGGCTCGGCCCTCCGGACGGCCACGGGGCCCGTGGCCGGATTCGGCCCTTTGGGGTGGGGCCGGTTGAAAAGTTCGCGCTCGCTCTGCACCGTCCCGCTGCGAGCGTCCCACGTCTCGAAGCAGACCTCCGTCCCGGCGTCGATAGTGGCGACCGGCGGATTTCTCCGGTCGAATGAGTACACGATCTGATCCCGGCTGATCCGGATCATCGCCCCGATTCCCCCCGCGGCTAGTGTACTGTCTCAGAAATGGCTTTACAGCGGACCCGTTCGGGCTGAGCTTGTCGAAGCCCGGATTCCGCACCCTTCGACAGGCTCAGGGTGAACGGAATTGTAAAGGCATTTGAGGAGCACTGCACTAGAGTGCCGGCCGGGAGTGGTGCCAGGGTGTGGCCGCCTCGTAGGCCGCACCGACCCGCAGGACCGTCGCCTCGTCGAAGTGGCGCCCCATGATCTGCAGCCCCAGGGGGAGACCCGAGGGTGCGAAGCCCATCGGCACGCCCAGCGCGGGCAGGCCGAACGTGCTGGCCGGGGCATTGAACACCGGGTCGCCCGTGGAGGCGAGGCCCTCGGGCGCGGGGCCGGGCGTCGCCGGCGTAACCAGGACGTCCACCTCCGCGAAGAGTCGTCGCATCGCCTGGATGGCCGCGGCCCGGACCTGCTGGGCGCGAAGATACGACGCCGCCGGAATCAAAAGGCCCGCCTCGATCAGCCCCCTGAGCTTCGGCCCATAGTCCTGCGCTCGTCTCCGGAACCAATCCTGATGGAAGGCGGCCCCCTCGGCGTGGGTGATCACGCGGCCCGCCTCTACGCCGGCCTCGAAGACTTCTGGCAGCCTGACCTCGCGGACGAGTATCCCGAGTTCCTCCAGCACGCCCACCGCCTTCTGGAACGTCGCCAGCACCGCCCCGCTCGCCCGCTCGGGGAAGTAGCGGTCCGGCACCCCCGCGATCAGCCCGCGGGGCGGCTCGTCCAGCGCCTCGGTATAGGCAGGCACGCGGCGCGGCACCGCCGTCGGGTCGCGCGGGTCCGCCCCCGCGACCGCCTGCAGGAGAAGCGCCACGTCCCGAACCGTCCTCGCGATCGGGCCTGGGTGGTCGAGGGACCAGGCGAAGGCAAGGATGCCGTGCCGGCTGACCCGGCCGTACGTCGGCTTGAGCCCCACCACGCCGCAGAAAGCGGCGGGACGGACGATGGATCCGCCCGTCTGCGTGCCGAAGGCCCCCGGGCACATACGCGCCGCCACGGCCGCAGCCGAGCCGCTGCTGGAGCCACCGGGCGTGTGGCCGGGATTCCACGGGTTCCGGGTCGGGGGCGGATCAAAATAGGCGAATTCCGTGGTGGTCGTCTTGCCCAGGAGGATTGCGCCGTTCTCGCGCAGCCGGCGAACGACGGTGGCATCGAAGGTCGGGACAAACCCGCCGAGGATCTTTGATCCCGCGGACGTCTCCAGGCCCGCCGTGTAATAGATGTCCTTGATGCCGACCGGGATGCCGTGAAGCGGCCCCAGGTGGGTCCCCCGCCGGAGGAGGTCCTCAAGGCGCTCCGCCTCGACCAGCGCCTGTTCGGGCACGGTCCGCGCCCAGGCCTGCACGCGCGGCTCCAGCGCGGCGATCCTGTCGAGGAGCGAACGGGTGAGTTCCACGGGCGACAGGGCTCCCCTGCGGATCAGCTCCCCCGCCTCGGCCAGCGTCAGTTCCCAGGGTTCCCCCATACTCGCCCCTCCCTACCCTGGATTATTCGGCGCGCCGTGAAAGGCGCTGTGTTCTTGCGGGTGCAAGTCCCGCCTGGGGAGTTGTCGGTACACCCCAGTAGCTACCGAGGCGGTCAGCAGGGTAACCAACTCGCCGAAGCCCTCGGGACATCGGTCCGCCAGGGGCGGATCCCGCCTGCTCGCGGGACGGGCCGCACCACGTGTGAAGCCCGCGCAGGCCTCGAAAGGGAAGATGCGAGAGCCGACCGGCCCGAATAACCGGGAAGGCCGCGGGACTCAGCGCGAGCAACCGACCGAGGACCGCGGAGTCGCTCGCCGGGGGAGGGGGCGTGGCACGGCGGCACAGAGCCCGGCGCAACACGGGAGCCCCAGGGCGGCGAGGGGTCGCGGCCCTCGCCCCGTCTTCGGGACGGGAGCCGGCCTGGGCGTCGGAGGGGTCCACAGTACCGCTCGGACCTCCTGGACAACACCACCCGGGGGGCGGGAA
>JACQVO010000051.1 GCA_016209725.1 Candidatus Methylomirabilota bacterium
CCCCGTACGCCGTTGCGTCCGAGTTGAGCAGTTCCCGGTAGAACCCGCCGCGGGGGACCCCCACGCGGTAGCTCTCGCGTACGACGGGCGTGAAGTTGCAGACGAAGACCAGGAAGTTCTCGACATCCCGGCCCCGCCGGAGGAAGGAGATGGTGCTGCCTTCCCAGTCGTTGCAGTCGATCCACTGGAAGCCCTGGGGATCGAAGTCCACCTGGTAGAGTGCGGGCTGGGTCCGATACAGGCGATTCAAGTCCCGGACCAGTCCCTGGAGCCCCCGATGATAGGGCCCCATGTCCAGCAGGTGCCAGGCCAGGCCGGCCTCGTGATACCACTCGTCAGTCTGCCCGAACTCCCCACCCATGAAGAGGAGTTTCTTGCCCGGGTGCCCGTACATGAAGGTGTAGTAGAGCCGGAGGTTGGCGAACTTCTGCCAGTCGTCTCCGGGCATCTTCCGGTGGAGGGAGCCCTTCCCGTACACGACCTCGTCGTGGGAGAGGGGCAGGATGAAGCTCTCATGCCAGGCGTACAGGAGGCCGAAGGTCAGGTGGTTGTGGTGGTACTTCCGGTGGATCGGGTCCTTGCCCATGTAGGTCAGGGTGTCGTGCATCCAGCCCATGTTCCACTTGTAGCCGAAGCCCAGGCCACCCAGGTGTGTCGGCCGGGAGACCATCGGCCAGGCCGTGGATTCCTCGGCGATGGTCAGAATGTCTGGATGGCACTGGTAGGCGACCTCGTTCAACCGCTTCAGGAACGCCACGGCCTCCAGGTTCTCGTTTCCGCCGAACCGGTTGGGGATCCCCTCTCCCGGTTTCCGCCCGTAATCGAGGTAGAGCATGGACGCCACGGCGTCCAGCCGCAGACCGTCGATGTGGTACGTGTCCAGCCAGAAGAGGGCGCTCGCCAAGAGGAAATTCGCCACCTCGTTCCGTCCGAAGTTGAAGATCCGTGTCCCCCAGTCCGGATGCTCCCGCAGGCGCGGGTCCTCGTGCTCGTACAGGTGGGTCCCGTCGAAGTAGACCAGCCCGTGGGGGTCCCGGGGGAAGTGGGCCGGTACCCAGTCCAGGATGACGCCTATTCCCTGTTGGTGCAGGATATCCACGAAGGCCATGAAGTCCCGGGGCTCTCCGTAGCGGTGGGTCGGCGCGAACCACCCGGTGGCCTGGTAGCCCCAGGAGCCGTAGAACGGGTGCTCTGTGACCGGCAGGAGTTCCACGTGGGTGTAGCCCAGGTCTTTCGCGTGCGCCGCCAGCTCGTGGGCCAGCTCCCGGTAGGTCAGGAACCCGCCACCCGTCTTCCGTCGCCAGGAGCCCAGGTGGACCTCGTAGATGGCGAGGGGAGCGTCCAGGCGGTGCCGCCCCCCCCGCTCCGCCATCCAGGTCGCGTCCCCCCAGGTGTAGGTCAGATCACTCACCGCGGAGGCCGTGCGCGGGGGCAGCTCGAAGGCGAAGGCGTACGGGTCCGCCTTGAGTACGGGTGGCCCCCACTGCGGCAGCACCTCGAACTTGTACAGCGTGCCCGCCGCCAGGCCGGGGATGAAGATCTCCCAGATGCCGTTGCTCGGGTGAAGCCGCATCGGGTGCACCCGGCCGTCCCAGCCGTTGAAATCGCCGACGACGCTGACGCGGCGGGCATTGGGGGCCCACACGGCGAAGCTCACGCCGGCCACGCCATTCAGGGACGTCAGGTGAGCCCCCAGCTTCTCGTAGTTCCTGTGGTGGGCCCCCTCTCCCATCAGGTACAGGTCATAGTCGCTGAGGGTGGAGGGGAAGCGATACGGATCCTCGATCTCCCTCTCCACGCCCCTGGCGTCTGTCCAGCGGAGGCGGTACGGGAAGACATCGCCGCGGTCGCCGAAGGCCCCCTCGAACACCCCGGCGGGATGGATCTGTGCCATAGGATGGGGGGGCGGGTCCCCGCCTGCGGGCACGACCGTCATCCCGGCCGCAGCGGGGCGGAAGGCCCGAACGATGACTGCGGACATCCCGCCTTCCCGGCGGACATGCGGCCCCAGAACGGCGAAGGGATCGCCGTGCTCGGCCCGGACGAGGGCGTTGATGGCGGCCGCGTCGGGCGTGGCCGGGGCCGATGCGTGGTTTCCTGTCTCCGGATCTGTGGGTCTCATCATCTCCCTCGCGGTGTTCTCCGGCAGTCGTCGTGACCCGGCGCATTCGCGCGCCCTATCCGAGTATTGTCCTATCCGTCCTCCCCATCAATGACCCGGAGAGCCGGAGATCGGACCCTCGTCCTCCGTGGGTGCGGCCGACAGGATGAGCCGGACCGCCTCGTCCTCCCTCAGGGCGGCCGTGTTCAGGGTCAGATGATAGAGGAGCGGGTGGTTCCAGTCCACCCGGTAGAAATGCTTCAGATAGCGTGCCGAGTAGAAGCGCTCCAAATTTACGGGCAACTGCATCTCGTCCGGCATCCCCGTCGTCTGGGCGAGGGGAGGCGGGCCCAGGGACTCCAGCATGGCCGCGCAATCGTGGGCAAAGGCCCGCAGCCGGCTGAAGCCCTCCTGATCATAGGCGCGCACCTCCCGGTCTTCGATTCCGGCCCGGTGTGCGACCAGGAGGACCAGGTCGTCATCCACGTAGCGCCATCCCAACTGTTCGGCGACCCGGGCGCCGATGGCCGCGCCCCGGCTTCCATGCTCCCGCGAGATCGTGATTACGGACATGGGTGGGCTCTCGCCTCCTCGTGGGATGTCTCCTCCTCCCCCGGTGCGCCGCTGCAGGTTGCCTGTACGGTCAACGCGCCGCCCCGGCAAGCGGGGTGGCGCGCAGATGGCGCTGGAGGATCCCGGCCAGGAGCAGGACCGGCGCCGTCATGAGCGTGGCGGCGGCGGCCGGTCGGACACCGTGGGCAGGCTGGAGCTTTCCCGGCCTAGGCCCAGCCGCGAGTGACCGCCGGATCGCATCACCAATCTGGTTGTCCCTGATGCGAAGTGCGGTGCGCAGGATGATGGAATGCCACAAGCAGCTTTTGACCTGCCGGGGGCACTCTTGCCCCCTGTAAGGGAGCAAGGTCGGTGCCGGAAACGCCTTGCCTGTGGGGGGAGGATGCCTGGAGCCTCTATTGGCAGGAGGTTACAGGGCCAGGAATACGGCGTGGGACACGAGAAGAAGCGGACCTCCCATGAAGGTTTGACAAGCTCGGCCTATCTGCGCTCAAGCCCCAGTAGTCGCAACCTGTGAAGAACACAAGTCAAAGTCATCATGTCCAGATCGGTGACAGGCTGTCACCGGAGGTCATCCGGCCTCGCAGGGGGGGAGGGGGAAAGCCGGAGCGGGGGAGGGAGTGGCACCCCGGCTTTCCCGTGACCCCGCGGGAGGGCACGGGGTCATCCTGATCCTGGCTGGATGTCCAGGACCTTCATATGTACCGGACCTCCGGGGGCGTCGAAGCTGAACTCTTCACCTTTGCGTCTCCCCAACAATGCCTTCCCCAGGGGGGCACCGACGGAGAGTTTCCCTTGATTGATGTTGGCCTCCATGGGAGGAACGAGGGCGAAGGCGAAGCTTCGCCCATCCTCCCGGAGCAGCGTGACCGTCGAGCCGGTGAAGACTATCTCTGCCATGCGCGGTCCTCCCTCGTGGCGGGTCATCGGGGAACCTGCCCGCCTGGATCGCGGGTCACTGTCGTGTCCGGCGAATGACCAGCACATCACCCGGGCGAATGGCCCGACCAGCGACGGTCGGATTCCACCGCCGGAGATCCGCCAGGCGCACGCCGTACCGCCGGGCGATGGCGTAGAGGGTGTCCCCGCATTGCACCCGGTGCCGGGTTCCCGTGGACGTGGCGGCGGGCGCGCCGATCTCGCGGGCCCTGAACTGCTCCCCCGCGCCCTCGGGCAGGTTGATGGGGTAATTCCCGGTGAGCAGCGCGTCGCCCGTGATGGCGGGATTGAGGAGCTTGACCTCCCGGTAGAACGAGTCGCCCGCCTCGGCGATCGCCAGCACCGTCAGCCGCCGGCGCACGCGCACCTGCACCCGGTCCGACCGCGGCGGCTGGTACCGTTCCTCGTCGGGGACGCGGAAGCCGTACCGTTCCGGCTCGGCCAGGATCAGCTTGGCGGCATACGCGCGAAAAACGTACCGCTCCGTCTCCCTCGGCAGGGCGAGCTGGTAGTAGCTCTGGACCTTCTGGCGTGCCATCGCCGACCGCACCCTGCCCTCGCCGCTGTTGTAGGCCGCCAGGGCCAGCGACCATTCGCCGAACGTCCGGTGCAGATCCGTGAGGTAGGCCAGAGCCGCCCGGGTGGCCAGTTCGGGATCCCGCCGCTCATCCCACGAGGCCGTGACCCGCAGGCCGTAGCGCCGGGCCGTCGCCGGGATGAACTGCCAGATCCCCTGGGCGGAGGCCGACGAGAGCGCCTGGGGCCGGAGGGCGCTCTCGATGACGGCCACGTACTTCAGGTCGTCGGAAAGACCGGCTTCCCGCAACGCCTCCTCGATGTATGGGAAATAGCGGGCGGCCCGCTTCAGCCAGAGAATAATCTGGCCGCGCTGCTGGAGGGAGAGGAGCACCTCGCGCTCGAGCCGTTCCCGCACATCCCACCCGTCCAGGGGAACGGCCTCGCCGGCAAAGTCCAGAGCCGCGGGCACCTCAAAGGTGAGGAGTGTCCGGGCCAGGCGCTGCTGGTCCTCCTCCAGTTCCTCGACCCGTGCCTCGAGCTGCCGGAATCTGTCGGCGAGTTCCTCGCCCAGCGTATCGGCGGCGGAGGCCAGGCGCACCCCGACGAACGCGATCGCGGCCGCGACCGCCGCGGCCAGCCACCAGGCGAGGTGACGCCGCCGCCGCCGCCACCGCAGGCGGCGGTGCGCCTGTTCGCGCCGGCGCTCCTCCTCCAAGCGTCTCCGCATTTCACCTGGGGGAATCGGCATCGCATCCTCCCGCACCTTCCCCTTCGGTGCGCCGAATGATGTCAATGAATGCACGAATCGCCCGGAGCACCCAGGGGGATGTGGACGTGGATGGGAACCCTCGGGTCGGCCGGACCGCGCCGGCCCGCGGGGCCTGGGAGGGGGTCAGCGAGGCAGGGTGGCGCGGGGTGGGGGGAAGAGGGCGCGCAGAGAGACAGGCCGGGTCGTGAGGCTCCCGGACAGATCCCCGCGAGGCGACGGCCCGGGGAGAGGCGCCGGCCGTTGGGATATCGGAGCCCTGAGCGTCGGTGGTCGCTTCACGCGCGCTCCACGCCGGTGGGGGGAGGACCCAGGATCGTCCGCCCGTCCCGGTCAATGCGGTCCCCGCGCCCCGAATGTCGTCCGGCCCTGCCACCGGGGCCTTGTCCGGGCGATACATGGCTGCCGCGCTGGGCCTTCATGGCAGCTCCTCTTCCCGGGAACGCGCTGGGCCGTCGGCATCGACGAGCAGGGTCAGCCCCCGGGAGGCGCGGACCACTACGGGCGTCTCGGGGGCGATGACCTCGTGAGGGTGTACCGGCTCGGCCAGCCACAGCTCACTGCCGACCAGCACATAGCCTCTGGGTGCGAGGGACTCGCGGGTGACGGCCCGGCCCCCCACCAGAGCCTCGGGTCCGGTGGCGGGCGGCAAGAATGTCCTCCGCAGCACGGCGTACAGGGCGAGGTCCTTCAGCACCCAGAGGACGAAGAGCGCAACCGCCCACGGCGCCGACAGCCCCATCCACCTGTGGACGATCCACAGGATGACCGCCGCCAGGATGATGTCCGGCACCTGGAGGACCAAGCACTCAAGGGAATCTCGCCACCGTGGCCTGACCAAGGTGCTACCCGTCCGCTGGCCCTGCCCCGCGTCGGTTCTGGGGGCCTGCCCCGCCGTCACACCGACGGCTTGATGTTCTGGTTCACCCGGAAGAAGTTGGTCGGATCGTACTTCTTCTTCACGGCGACCAGCCGGTCGTAGTTGTCCCGGTAGGTCGCCTTGACCCGCTCCTGCCCCTCATCCATGCTCAACTGGTTGACGAAGTCCGCCCTCCGGTACCACTGCAGACCCGGGGGATACAGGACGAAGAGGTCAGGATTCTCCTCCGGGCTGGCGGTCACAAACCGCCCGTCCGCCTGCACCAGGTCCGCCGCCAGCAGGTCATCGATGGTCAGGCCGCACTTGCGCGTGAGGTGACCCAGCCCCCCGCCTAGGGTGAGCCCGCCGACACCCGTCGTGGAGATGATCCCGCTGGGCGTGGCCAGCCCGAAGGCGTGCGTAGCATGGTCCACGTCCCCCCAGGTGCAGCCACCCTCGACCCAGACCATGCGCTTTGCGGCATCCACCCGCCTTCCTCGCATTCGGAGACGTCCGTGCAGCGCGCGATCAGCCGGGGCCGCCGGTCGATCATGCCGTTGTACACCCTGCGGGTGTTCTCGCAGCCGGGATCCCCGGGCCCGAGAAGCTCACGGCGGAGCCTCGCCTTGAGTTCCCGAATCCTGGCTTTGCTCAGCATTCTTGAGCCGCGAACGGGTTAATGGCTCTTCTTCCGCATGCCCGGGCCCTCGGTGCCCTTTGGCTCTTGCTTCTGCGCGAAGACCGGCCCGGCTGCGATGAGCAGCAGCGAGGCTGCGGTAAGGATGCTGGCGAGCTTGTTCATGAACGACTTCTTCTGGTCTCGGGTTCACGGGTCGGCCCGGCACTGGATGTCCAGGGCCTGGCGGCTTCACGCTGCCCGATCCGGACCCCCCCGTCGTTCTGATGCGGGGGCCGAAGGTCATCTCTGGACGACGGCCGCCACTGGACCGGGACGTCACCGCGTCCCTCCCGATGCCCGGGAAGGGGAGCGTTGGCGAAAATTTTCGCCGGCCGGGCTCGGATGCCAGCAAGGGGGACGAGGGCCCGGAGCGGCGCGAGGAGCCAGGATTGCTCGGGCGCGGAAGTTAGACGAGGATCTGGGAGCGGGGCGGAGGAATCAAGGAGCGCAGGGAATGGAATCGTGTCGCCAGACTCCCGGACAGATCGCCGCGGAGTGAAGGCCTGGCATGTGCTGCAAAACCGTCAGCGCCTGGACGGCCGGGGATGCATCGATGTGTCATGATGGTGCCGACCTCAGTGGATGGCTTGCCGATGCCAGAAAAGGTACGCCCGGAAATGGCGCTTGTCAACTCCGGATTTCCCGTCCCGCCCTTGCTGACGTGCTTCCCGTCGTGGCACCGGAAGCATCCCGGGAACTCCTTGTGCCCGATGTGGTCCGGATAGACCTGCCAGCTCATGCGCATCTCGGGGGAGAAGTTGTTCCGGTAGGCCCGGATGACCTCGGCGATGGCGGCCTGCAACCGGGGCTCTTCCCGCCTGGCGACCTGCGGGTACTGCGTCTCGTAGAAATCCCGGATGTACCGCTCGATCCCCCGCTCGGCCTCGGTGGTGCGCGCGTAGGACTGGACCATCGCCTCGACCGCGACCTTCTTGAGTGATGGCTCGGGCGGTTGTGACAATCCATGCAGTCCATCAGGCGGATCTCGCCCTCCTTGAGCTGCTCCGGCGTGATGGGCGTCTCCGTCGAGGCGAACTCCGTGATCCGGCCCTGGGGGTCCTCCATCCGGACCCAGGGAATCGTCAGGCGCCGGTCGTCGGTCGCGATGTACCAGATCCTGTTGGCGATGTTCATGTGCCAGTGAATGCCTTCGGTCAGGCCTTTCTGCGGTCCGCCCCCGATCTTCATCAGGAGCTGGATTTCCCGGCGGGTGTTCTTTTCATCCGACGCGAAGTGGATCCGGGTGGCCAGCCGCTCCCCCCAGAACTTGGCGGGCCAGTGGCACTGCTCGCACGTGTCCTGGGCGGGCCGCAGGTTGCGGATCGGCGTCGGGATGGGGCGGGGGAACTTGTCGAAGAGGACCGAGTAGACCTGGTACGTACCCGAGAGCTTGGCCCGCACGAACCACTCGGCCCCCGGCCCGATGTGGCAGGCGACGCAGGCGACCCGGGCGTGGGGCGAGTTCACGTACGCGGTAAACACGGGCTGCATCACCGTGTGGCAGACCTCTCCGCAGAATTCCACCGAATCGGTGAACTTGTAGGCGTGGTACCCCCCGACGCCGGACAGGCCGAGGAAGGCGATCACCAGGCCGAGACTCCCCAGGGTGATCCCCGGCAGCAGCAGGTAGGTGAGGATCCCGACGTAGGGGTTCTGGCGGGGGGCCAGGAAATCCACCAGAAGCAGGAAGAGGTTCGTGGCGAAGCTGAGGCCGGCGATTCCGGCCCCGAGCAGGCTCGTGGGATTGCGGAGGCACGCGCGGATCGTAACGGCCACGCCTGATCTCTCCCTGCCGGCGTGAGCGATGTGACACCGGCGTCTCCCGGCGCGCCCGCCGGGCCCCGGGTTACTGCAGGTCCTCCGAGCGGTAGATCACCTCGCCGGGACCCCGCTTGTCCTCGGTCCAGAATCCCAGCGTTTCATAGACCGGCTTGAGCTCGTCAATGGTGGTCTGGTCCGCCAGGGGGACGCGCCCCCGGTAGGCGGCCCGCGCGATCATGTGGGCGCCAACAGGCGCCGTCAGCAGCAGGAACACGACCGCGAGGAGGGATTTGAACCCAGCCTCGGACCAGCCCGCATCCAGGGCCAACGCCAGCAGGAGGCCGCAGGCGCCGAAGGTGGTGGACTTGGTCGTGGCATGCATGCGGCACAGGACGTCCGGCAGCCGGATCAGTCCCCACGAGCCCAGCAGTAGGAAGAAGGTCCCGATCGCCAGGAACGTCAGTACCAGGATCTCACGCAAAGATGTCGCCTCCCTTCAGGTATTTTGCCACGGCCATGGTGCCCAGAAATCCGAGGATGGCGATGACCAGGACCAGGTCCATGCCGAAGGCGATGCGGTCCCGCATGGTGAGGAGGACCACCACGGCGATGAGGTTGCTCACCCAGGCGTCGAAGGCCACGATCCGATCCGGCAGCGTGGGCCCCCGGATGGCCCGGTAGGCGCAGAGCAGCATGGACAGGCCCACGACGGAGAGCGCGACGTTCACGGCGATCGGGATCACGGGATAACCTCCAGACTGTGGTCCTCCAGGTCGTGGCGGATGGACGCCCGCGTCTCGTCCGGGTGGCTGATATCCAGGACGTGGATGTAGAGGGTGTCCCCCTCGGGCGAGACATCCATGGTCAGGGTTCCGGGGGTCAGAGTGATGCTGTTGGCCAGCATGGTCACGCCGAGCTCGCTCCGGTGCCGGGTGCGAAAGGCGATGATCCCGGGCCGGATGGCAAGCCGTGGCCGGATCACGATCCAGGCGACCTGCAGGTTCGCCATCACCAGCGCCTTGAGGAAGCGCCCCAGGTATGCGATGCCTACCGGCAGGACCCGCAGGACGTGAAGCGCCGCCGGCGCCCACGGAAAGTGGGCCCCCACCACCAGGAGCACGCCGACCCCCAGCAGCCCGCCCACCAGGAAGCCTCCCGGCGAGAGATCCGCGGTAAAGAGGACCCAGGTCAGGCTGAGGGCCGGGACCGCCACGGCATAGCGATTCATCTGGCCGGCCCCCCTCCCTGCGCGCCCGGGGATCCGACTTCTCCCCCGAGCACCCGTCCCACATAGGCCTCCGGGCTTCGCACCTGAGCCGCCACCTCGGTGAGCCAGGCGCTCACCGGCCCGAGGCTTGCGGTCACGAGGGCCAGGAGCAGCGCCAGGACCGCCACCGGCGCCCGCATGCCGATCGGCACGGCGTGGGTGGCCTCCTTCTGGGTCGTCCCCCAGAAGATCCACTGCCAGGCCCGGAAGAGATATAACAGGGTCGCCAGCGCCATGGCCGCGGCCAGGGCCGCGAGGACGGGGTGCCCCGCGGCCAGAAGCGCCTGGAGGATGGCCAGCTTGGCGAAGAAGCCCGGAAGGGGTGGAACCCCGGCGATGGCCAGGACGCCGACGAGGAACGCGGCCGAGGTGCCCGGGAGCAATGCCCGGAGTCCTCCCATCGCCTGCATGTCCCGGGTCCCGGCCGCATGGACGGCGTGCCCGGCCGCCAGGAAGAGCAGGGCCTTGCCCAGGGCGTGGTTGAGGATGAGGAGCAACGCCCCCCGCAGCCCCCCGGGGGTGAAGAGGCCCACCCCCAGGAGGATGTAGCCCATCTGGCTGATGCTGGAGTAGGCCAGGAGCCGCTTCACGTCGCGTTGGGCCAGGGCGCCGAGGGCGCCCACCACCATGGTGACGGCCGCCATCCCGAGCAGGACCGGCTGGGCAAGCGCCTGCACGCTGGCAAAGACCAGCCCGCCCAACCGCAAAATGGCGTAGGCCCCGACCTTGATCAAGACCCCCGAGAGCATGGCGCTGATGGGCGTGGGCGCGCTGCTGTGGGCGTCCGGCAACCAGAAGTGAAAGGGGAACGCCGCGGCCTTGGTCCCGAAGACCGCCACGAAGAGGAGCAGAATCGCCAGGACGATCGCGGGGGACTCCGCCGCCGCGAGGCGCGCGGGGAGATGCGCCATGTTCAGGGTCCCGGCCAGCCCGTAGAGGGCGCCCACCGCCAGCAGGAACACGGCCGAACCCACCAGGTTCAGCGTGGCATACTTCAGCGTGGCCTCGAGCTGGGCCCCGGTGCCGCCGTAGGCCACCAGGCTGTAGGAGGCCAGGAGCAGGACCTCGAAGAAGACGAACAGGTTGAAGACGTCGCCGGTGAGGAAGGCGCCGTGGATCCCCATGAGCAGGAAGTGGAACAGGGGGTGGAAGCCGGCGCGCGCCTCCCGCTCCTCGAGATAGCCGGTGGAGTAGAGCAGGCTCAAGCAGGCGACCACGGATGCCAGGGCGACCAGCGAGCCACTGAGCAGATCCGCCACCAGGACGATGCCGAAGGGGGGCGACCAGCCTCCCATCACATGGACCTGGGGGCCTGCCTCCCACACCAGAAGGAGGAGGCGTCCTGCGGCCGCCGTGGTTGCGAGGCTTCCCAGGAGGCTCACCCAGACCTGGGCGCGACGCCACCGGATGAGGCCCGAGCACAAGATGGCCGTGGCCAGGGACAGCAGGATCGGGGCGGGAACCCAGTTCATCGCGTCCCTCTCGAATGCCGGAAGCACCCCGCTCGCCAGGCACCTCGGTAGCGGGGGCTCATCCCCGGAGCTCCATGAGGTCGCTCACGGCCGCGCCGCCCCGCACCCGGGAAATCCAGTAGAGCAGGACGAGGAGGAAGGCGCTCACGCCGAATCCGATGACGATGGCCGTGAGAACCAGCGCCTGGGGCAATGGGTCCGCATAGGGGAGCGGGCCGGGCAGGATGATGGGGGGCCGTCGCCCCAGGAAGCCGCCCGAGCCCACCAGGATCAGATTGGCGGCATGTGAGATCAGCGACAAGCCGATGATCAGCTTCAGCAGGTTCCTCCGAAGCAGAAGGAACACCCCCACCCCCACCAGGGTGCCGATCGTCAGGATCAGGCTGAGGGTCACGGCCGGTCCTCCCCGATCAAGGCCAGAAGCGTCAGGCCCACCCCCGCCACAAGCAGGAAGATCCCCAGGTCGAAGATGAAGGCGGTGGCCCACTCCACCTCCCCCAGGAGGGGGAGCGACCAGTGGATGACCCAGCTCTTCAGGAAGCCCTCGCCTCTGAGGAGGCCCGGGATACCGCTGCCCAGCGCGAGGGCTAGGCCGGTCGCGGTGAGCCCCAGGGAACCGCGGGGGAGCCTCCGCCGGACTTGGGCAACGCCAAAGACCACGTACTGCAGCGCAATGGCCGCCACCAGCATGACGCCGGCGATGAAGCCGCCGCCGGGTCGGTTGTGGCCCGCCAGCAGTAGATCCAGGCTGAAGAGCAGGAGGAAGGGCAGGATCAGTCGCGCCACGGTCGTTGCCAGGATGGTGGTCGGGCGCCTCACGCGCGTCTCCCCAGGCTGATCAGGGCATACACGCCCAGAAGACCGATGGCCAGGACCGAGATCTCCCCCAGGGTGTCGTACCCGCGGAAGTCGATCAGGATCACGTTCACCACGTTGCGTCCCCCGGCGGCCGGGAGGCTCTCCGCCAGGAAGTAGTGGGCGATGCTCTCCTGGGCGCTCCGGCCCAGGGTGGCGAGCAGGGTGAGGACCACGGCCAGGCCCGCCCCGCCGCTGAGGAACAGGTCCCGCACCACCCGACCCCGTTGCGCCTCTTCGGGCACGTACGGGGGCAGCCGGTAGAGCACCAGCAGGAACAGGGCCAGGGAGACGGTCTCGATCAGGATCTGGGTGAGGGCCAGGTCCGGCGCGTGCAGGATGATGAAGAGAACGCCCACCAGGTAGCCGACGGCTCCCAGGAGGATGATTGCGGCCACGCGGTTCCGGAGAAAAACGATGGCCACTGCCACGACCGCAATGAGGAGCAACGTGGTTCCCTCGTGGGCCAGGAGCGGCCTCGTCTCCAGGACCGAGAACCGGACTCCGCCCGCGAGCAGGGGGAGCAGGGCGGCCGCCGTCATGGCGCCGATCACCACGGCCACGTAGCGGCGAAGATCCCCGGATTGAAGCCGGGTCGAGCAGGCCGCGGCCATCCGGTCCGCCAGGGCAAGACCACCGTTGTAGGCCGCGTCCGGCCCCGGGAGGGGGATGCGCAGGGCCAGCAGGGCCCGGTAGTGACGGTACACGAGGACACCCAGCGCCAGCGTCGCGCCCGACAGGACGACGGGCCAGCCGATGCCATGCCACAGGGCGAGGTCCGGGTTCAGGCGTTGCTGGGCGATCCCGCTGATCATGGGACCCACCAGCCACCGGCCGGCCGTCCCCGGGAGGACCCCGAGCGCCAGGCTCCCCACCGCCAGGAGGGCGGCCGGTCCCCAGAGCCAGGCGGTCGCCTCGTGAACCGGAGAATGAAGGCGGCCCGCCCCGTCCCCGGGCCTCCGGCCGAAGAACACCCCGTGGACCAGACGGATCGAGTACACAAAGGTGAAGGCGGACCCCACCAGCATGGCGGCCGGAAGCAGCCCGGGCGTTCCGAGGAGGCCCCTCGCCCCATGGACCGTCGCATCGAAGGCCATCTCCTTGCTGATGAATGCCCCGAAAGGCGGAAGGCCGGCGCTGGCCAGGGCGGCCAGCAGGGCGGCGATGCCGGTGGCCGGCAGCGCGCGGTACAACCCGCCCAGCTCGGAGAGCCGCCGGGTGTGCGTTTCGTGCTCCACGATTCCCACCACGAGGAAGAGTGCCGCCTTGAAGACGGCGTGGGTCATCAGGTGGAAGGCGCCGGCCTGGATGCCGATCTCCGTCCCCAGCCCGAATAGGGCCATGACGAGCCCGAGCTGGCTGACCGTGGAGTAGGCCAGAAGCGCCGTCAGGTCGTCCTGCCGGACGGCCAGGATGCCGCCGACGATCAGGGTCAGCATCCCGACGCCGCCGACCAGGGTCGTCCAGAGCTCCGTCCCCGACAGGAGGGGATGCACGCGCGCGGCGAGGTACAGTCCGGCCTGCAC
>JACQVO010000059.1 GCA_016209725.1 Candidatus Methylomirabilota bacterium
GATCATCGCCCTGGGGATTCCGATCTTCGATACGGTGCTGGCCCTTGTGCGGCGGCTCCTCCGGGGAAAGCACCCGTTCCAGGGAGATCGGGACCACCTGCACCACCGACTGCTGGCCCAGGGGCTGTCCCAGCCGCGGGTCGCCAGCGTGCTCTATGTTGCCTCAGGCATCCTGGGGGTGATGGCGCTTTTGATGGCCAAGGCCACCCGGACGGTTGCCTCCGTGATCTTCCTCTGCCTGGGGTTGGCGGTCATCGCGGCCGTCCAGTGGATGAGCGCGGGGGAATTCAGGGGATTGTGGCAACTCGTCCGGAATGGAGGGAGACGGCATCGAGCCTTGCTGGTCCGGAACGCCTTGCCGGTGCTGGCCCGCTGCGAGACGGATGCCGCCTTCCGCCTCCTTTTGGAGGAGGTGCGGCGGGACCTCGGGTTCCAAGTGCTGCGGATCCGGTTTGAAGCGGGGGCTACGCCCCCCGTCCTGAATGGGGCTTCGGAATTGTCGGTGAGCGGTCCCGACCTTCCCAGCGATGGAGGTTCCGTTCCCTCACATACAAGGTCGGGCTGGTCGGGGGCTACCCCGATCCTGCTGGGACAGCGGGTGGTCGGCGAGGTGGCGGCGACAAAGCCCGCCTGGAGGGATGGCCGCGCCGGCGACACTGACGACGAACTGCTCAGGGTGCTTGCGGACGGGCTGGGGAGGTGGGTCGCCGTCCATCAGCAGAATGAGGGCCTATCGGCGACTGTCCCCTGAGCGGGCCCTGACTGCAACTGCCCGAACCCTGCTGACGTGGCGCAGCGGCATGCCGGTTAGTCGGAACCATAGATTCTCCGTTTCAGTTCCAGCATAAAGTATCTCAGCCTTCTTATGACACGGCTCCTCCTTGCACGCTTCGGATAAATCACCCTGCCATTGATTACACGCCTGGGCGGCCACGCACATTCAAATTGATTGATGTTCTCCGGCATTTCTTGGTGCGAATGCCATATTCTGACAATGCCGCTTATCGAGTCGCCAAAACCCCGATAATTGTAGCTCGGAGAAAGAGTGTAGGGGCTAAAGTTGCTCTTCTCCATCGCCAAGGTAAAAAACGGTTGATCGCTAAAAGCAGAGTTGACGTACTTCCTGCCCAATTCCCTCCACAGCCGGAAGGCCCGTCGCGTCTCATCAGTCAGTGAGAAAAATATGACTCCGGTATTGTATTGCAGTTGTCCTGACTTCCTTACCCCCTCCGCTTCCATAATCTTCCCAAAGCCCCAGAAGTGATCGAGACTATAGTGGGGAGCCGGAGACACGGCAATTCCATGTGCCTCAGCTTTGGAAAAGCCACTGTCAATATCGGATATTACTCTGGTGTCGCTATCGAGGAAGAGATACGATTGATATCCGGGAGGAAGGAAGTCCATCAATTCCGTCTTGCGAAGACGGCCGTGCGTCCAAAAGTCTGCTCGTATCACCGCAAGGCGGCTGGCCGGCACTTCCGAGGCGTGGTCGGTAATCAAGAATGTGTCGTAATCGGGTAAGGCGCCCTCGCCGAGGCACCTCAGGACCTCGCGAATATAGCTCTCGCCCCACGCTAGGAATATGATTGCCCTTCGGGGATGTGTCATGACCTTGCAGCCCGGAACTCAAGGGCGGCTCTTCCGCGGGAATGGTGGAGTCCATTGGTTCCGCAGCGAAGGCCCCTCCCAGATTAAACGAAGAGCGCATTGCGGGAAGAGATTCCCAAGGGGCGGAGATGCCTGCTGCCAGGTGGCTCCTTCTGACCCTTCAGAGCAGTTTCCATCAGGCTGACCGGAGGACGGCGTGGCAACTCCCGGCAAACGCTATCGCCAATCGAAGGGGTACGTCAAGCAGAAATGGCGGAGGGGCGCGTGAACGGCTGCCGTGTGGTGTGATGGGATATGACGGCGACATTGTGCGCCCCCCGCCCCGGTCTCGCGGAGTCATTGGAAATCACTTGGCGAGCTTGTCCCGCGCCGGGGGGATTTGCGGTTCAAATGCATCTTCTGGGATTAAGGTCATCCTCATGCCCCGCCGCCGAAAAGCGTCTTGACCGGCCCGGCAGCTGCTGCTATGGTCCCCGTCGCCGCAGTCGGATCAGCGGGGTCCGGGTTTCACGCACAGGGGGCAAGACCCCAAATCTTGCCCGTCCCTCGAATTCACCCGTCGGGCAGCCTGAGAGGGTGACCAGGGCTCTCCCGACCGTCGGGTCCCCGCCCGCGCCGGTTGTGGGGAATCGAAACGCGAAGGACAGCATCCAGCCATGCGATACACCGGTGCCGAGGCGCTCTGGGAATGCCTGGTCCGCGAGGACGTGGACATCGTCTGGGCCTATCCGGGCGGCGCCGCCCTGCCGATCTTCGACGCGGTCGCCAAGTACCCGCAGATCCACCACGTCCTGGTGCGCCACGAGCAGGCCGCCGCCCATGCGGCGGACGGCTATGCGCGCGCCACGGGCAGGGTGGGGGTCTGCGTGGCGACATCCGGGCCGGGGGCCACGAACCTGGTCACCGGCATCGCCGCGGCGATGCTGGACTCCGTCCCCATGGTCGCCATCACGGCGCAGGTCGCCGACCCGGTGATCGGCACCGACGCCCTCCAGATGAACCTGCAGGAGCTGGCGACCGTCGCCCAGGAGCGGCTCCCCCTCAAGGTCGTGATCATGAACAACGGGTACCTGGGCATGGTCCGGCAGTGGCAGGAGCTCTTCCACGGGGCCCGCTACATCGGCACGCCGATCAGCGGCCCCGACTTCGTGGAGGATCCGCGGGGGAGGGCCCAGGAGCGATGAGGCACGTCTTGGTGGCGCTGGTGAAGGAGCTGGCGCGCACCGGCGCGGTCTGCATGAGCCGCGGCGCCAAGGTCCTCAACCAGCGTCCCGGATCTGCCTCGGACCGCAAGTATCTGGCGGAATAGAGAACCCACCTTCTCAAACCTGCGGTCGTGGGGATCCCTTACCTGGCTGCGGTTGGTCCGGATCGAGCCTCGCCAACCCCTCCTGGATGGCGTGATCCACGTCAATGGCCTCCAGACCCCCGGGGAATCGGGTGAGGTCTATTCGCGTGAGGTCCCGCAGCGCCTGCAGGACCGCCGTGATCTTCTTCACCGACACCTGGATTCCATCTAGCGCGTACCGGAGCTGCCAGTCCGCCTTCTCGCCCAGCGTGCTGGCCAGCACGTCGCGACAGCCCGCGATCCCGGCGGTCGCGTTATTGATGTGGTGGGACAGGGTGACGGTGGCGGCCCGCACGGCCTCGAGGGCGGCGATCTGCCGCTCCCGTTCGACGATGGCTGCCTGTGACTGGCGGAGTTCTTTGGTTCGCTCCGCCACCCGAATCTCTAGCTCCTCGCCCCAGCGTCGGACTTCATCCAGATGCTCCAGGATCCGGCACCGCATACCGTCGAGTGCCCGAGCGAGCTCCCCGACCTCATCGGGACGTTGGAGGGTGAGGGGCGTATCGTACTTCCCGGCCTCGATGGCCCGTGCTGCCTCCCCCAACGTCGTCAGCGGGGTCACGACCAGGTACCGGAACACGGCATAGGTTGTTACGGTGAGCAAGAGGAACGCCAGGCCGGCAGAGCCCACCATGAAGGCCAGGTTGGTTTGGAGCTGATCCTCCATCGTTTGCAGCGACCGATCCACGACCAGGGCCCCCAGGACCCGCTGGCGGGAATCGTGGCAGCCCTGGCAGCGCGTGGTGTTGGGGATCAGGCTGGTGCTGCGGAGGAGAGGAGAGGGCTGGCGTTCCAGGACAATGGTGCCGGTTCCAGCCGCTCCCGTCTCCGAGCGGCCGGCGCCGACGCTCGGTGGGCCGCCGGCAAGGAGCCGGCCAGCTTGGTCCGGTTTCGAAGTGACCTTCACCGCTCCCGCGGGATCCAGGATGAAGACGCCCTCGATCCCCGGTTGCCGTCCAACGGTAAGGACGATGCGCCGGATTTCAGCCGGGTCATTGGCCAGCATCGCGTGCTCCAGGGTCTCCCGGATGGTATTGGCAAGGTGGGCAGTAGCCTGGGAGGTGTTACGCAGGAGCTGAGCCCGCTGGTAGCGGATGAGGATGAAGAAGGATCCGCCAACGGAGATGGCGAGGACGAGGGCCATGGCCCCCAGGATCTTCGTTCGGAGCCCCACGGAGCGCCTCCAGGACACCCGAGTCAACAACCGCGGCCTTGTGGTGTTCCTCAAGAAGCCAAGCCAGACAGGCCCTCGGGTTTCGAGAGCAGACTGGCCAGCATCTGTGCCAGGCGAGGAATCACGAAGGGTTTTTCGATCATGCCGACCACACCAAGCCGTCCCAGATCAGCCGGCAGAGGTCGGGACTCGGCGGCGGCGAGGAGAATGATCTGCGGCCGCGGGCGAAGGCTCTGGCAGTGGTCCACGAATCCCCATTCCCCCCCGCCGGAGCGCAGATCCGCGATGAGGAGATCCACGGGCCATTCTCGGAGGAGCGCCAGTGCCAGCTCCCCTGAGGCTACCGAACGGGCCTCCTGGCAGTGTGTCTCCAGGAAGCGGACCAGGGACCAGCGGACCCAGGGGTCCTTGTCCAGCACGAGACACCTCGCGCATTGCCCAGGAGGCACGAAGATGCTCCAGGCTGAAACACAAACGGGGGCAAGCCTATCGGCCACGCCCCCGTTCGCCAGGCTCAATAGTTCCGTGGTTCCGTCAAGCCTTCACCAGGCGGACGCGCGTGTCATAAAACGACACGCTGCCACCGACCAGGTCCACCATGCACATGTTCTTGAAGTAGTCGTCCACCCGCATGGCGGCGTTGGCATGAACGCCGGCGCTCCGGCGCGGATCCCCCTTGATCAGCCGCCCGTCAAGGGTGAAGTCCTGGGCGCCAGTGGCCCAGTGGCCGTGGCCGAGGGAGAAGGCGACCACACCGGGGCGGATCCCCTGGATCACTCTTGCCTTGCCGACCATGGGCTTCTTGCCAAGGCCCTTCAGGTCCCAGACCCCTTCGGGATTCGAGGCGGACGTGACCTTGATCCGGTCCCCGTCCTTTATGCCCAGTCGCTGGGCATCCACGGCGTTCATCAGGATGGAGTTCTCCGGGGTCACCTGGAGCAGCCAGTAGTTGGTGATGGTCCGGCTCTTGGTGTGGGCAATCTCCCGGAACGTGATCAGGTTCAGGTCGTAGCCCTTGGCTTCGTCCAGCCTGCTGATCTCGCGACCCTGGGCGTCCAGGATCGGCAGGTAAGTGGCAAGCCCGGGGAACGGTTTCCCGGTGATGGGATTCTTCCCCTTGGCCACCTTCTCGACGTACAGGTTGATCATCTTCCCGTACTTGTTGGCCACCTGATCCCCGGCGAACGCCTTCTCGTAGTCTTGGAAGCGGCCGCCCCGGTTCAGGACGTAGATGACTTTCCTCCACCACTTCTCGCCGACGACCCTCTCCCATCGCGCGGGGTCATAGACCGTCCTGGGCAGGTGCCGCCGCGACTGGAGGAAGAGCTTCACCTCACCCTCGTCGGCGTCGGGGACGGGATCCTTGCCGGTCGCCACATTGGCCACCATCCGCAGAAACATGTCCTCCTGCCGCTTGAAGTCGAGCCCGGCCCCAAAGGCGTTGGGCCCGAAGCCCGGCAGACCCAGCTTCTCGGCGACGGCCAGGAGCATGCTCTCCAGGCTGATGGGCTGCTCCTCACCGAAGACCTTCACCGTTTCGGTGAGGGGGGCCATCACCGGCTGCCGGATCGGCTGGACCTGGGGGGGAATGTTCGGGTGGGATCCCTGGAACTCCCACCGCTCCAGATAGGTGAGGTCCGGGAAGATGTAGTCGGCGTACAGGGAGGTCGTCCCGACCAGGATGTCGCTGGTCACCACCAGTGGAATCTTGGTGGGATCCGCTAAGACCTCAATGTTGGTGTGGCCGGCCGGCAGGGAATAGGCCGGGCTCCCCATGTAGAGGAACATGGCCTTGATCTGGTAGGGGTACATGTCCCCGGCCGAGGGGATGATCTCCTCGTAGATGTCGCTGCTGTAGGGATACCAGGCGCGCTTCGCCGGGTAGCCCTGGAAGATCGTGGACTCCTCGTAAGTCGTTTCGTGTCGGATGATGCTGATCCCGAAGGGCGAAGTCTTCCCCGGCATCATCTTGCTGAAGTCGTAGGCGCCGCTGGTGATGGAGAAAGTCGTGGCCTTGATCATCCCTCCCGTGTAATCGTGATTCCCGTTCAGGAGGTTCAACGTCATCCAGGCCAGGACGTTGTAGAAGCCGTTGGTGTGCTGGGCGACACCGCGGTGGATGTCCGCCACCGCCTTGCGCCCGTGGCTCACGAACTCTCGCGCCAGGTCCACGATGTCCTGCGCGTCAATGCCGCAGAGCTGGGCGCACTCCTGGATGGAATGGACCGTGGCCGAATCGTACAGGACCATGAACGCCGTCTTGGCCTTGATCCCCTGGACCGTCGGCTCCGCGACCAAGTCGCCCTCGACCGCAGTCTTGTCGTCGTTGGGATCGAAGGGGACGGCCTTGCCCTCCTTCCACACCAGGAAGGGATCGAAC
>JACQVO010000056.1 GCA_016209725.1 Candidatus Methylomirabilota bacterium
CCCCAACGTGGTCTACGAGGGGCCCACGCTGCTCAAGGTAGGACGCCCCGAGGACTACCCTTCCGGTACCATCACGTTCTTGGAAGAGCTGCGCCTGTTCATGCTGCGGGACCCCGAGGGCTTTCGGGCCCTTTCGGCCATCTGCACCCACCTCCGGTGCACCACGAGCCCCTTCGTCCCGCCGGACGCCGAGTGGAAGGCGCCCCACTCCCACTGTCCGTGCCACGGCAGCGTCTTTGCCAAGGACGGGCGGGTTCTCCAGGGGCCGGCCCCCCGGCCGCTGGATTTCTACCGGGTGAGCCTGGCCCCCGACGGGCGGCTCATCGTGGACACGGCCGCCATCGTGGGGAAGGACGATATCCTGAAGGTCTAGATACCTTCCGCGGAGCGAGAATGAGCAACGGACGGACGAGCGGGATCGTGGATCGCGTAACCGAGAGCCGGCCCTGGAGGTCGCTCTTCCGGCACGGCTATCCGGCGACGGAGCTGGACCGGATGGCCACGATGTTCACCAACTTCTTCCTGCACGTGCTCCCGGCCAAGGTCCACCCCAATACCCTGCGCCTTCCCTACACCTGGGCCCTGGGAATGGCCACCTTCTATCTCACGGTCATCCTTTTCGTGACGGGCTTCCTCCTCATGTTTTTCTACATCCCGTCCACCGAGTGGGCCTACCACAACATGAAGGACCTCCAGTTCGCCGTCTCCTTCGGCCTCCTCCTCCGGAACATGCACCGGTGGGCGGCCCACGGGATGGTGGCCATCGTGTTCCTGCACATGTGCCGCGTTTTCTACACGGCCTCCTACCGTCCGCCTCGGGAATTCAACTGGGTGCTCGGCGTCCTCCTGTGGCTGGTGACGCTGTTCCTGAGCTTCACGGGATACCTCCTTCCCTGGGACCAGCTCGCCTTCTGGGCTATCACCGTGGGAACCAGCATCGCCAGCTACCCCCCCTGGATCGGGGAGACCATCCGGGTGCTGATGCTCGGCGGCCATCAGGTGGGCCAGGGCGCCCTCCTGCGCTTCTACGTCCTCCACGTCGCCATCCTCCCCACGGTGCTCGGCCTCTTGGTGGCGATCCATTTCTGGCGGGTGCGCAAGGACGGGGGCCTCTCCCGACCCGAGGACGCGACGCCGACCACGCCCGCTTCCCCGGGCGACGACGGTCGGTTCGCCCCGGACCCCCAGAAGACCTATGCCTTGATGGAGGTGGTCCGGGGGGGCACGCCCATGGTGGCGGCCCAAGCGCCCGAGGAGGAGGTCCCCGCCTGGCCTCAGCTTCTTTTCCGACTGCTCGTCCTCTTCCAGGTCGTCCTTGGGGTCATCGTCCTGCTGGCGATCTTCTTCGACGCGCCCCTGGAGGAACTGGCCAATGCCACCCATCCCCCGAACCCGGCCAAGGCCCCCTGGTACTTCCTCGGCCTCCAGGAGCTGGTGAGCTACTCGGCCCTGGTCGGCGGCGTGGTGGTGCCCGGGCTTCTGGTCCTGGGCTTGGTGAGCATCCCCTACATTGACCGGGCGGGAGAGGGAGAGGGGGTCTGGTTCACATCGAAGCAGGGGAAGCGGATCGCTCTCTGGTCCTTCGTGGGGACGGCTCCGTACACCCTGGGCCTCCTGTACCTGAACGCCCGCTTTGGGCTGCGGCGCTTCTTCCCCGAGGCCCCGCAGGCGGTGGTGGACCTGCTCAACCCGGCGACGCTCCTGCTGGTGAGCATCGCGGCCTTCTCTGTCGGCGTCGGGTGGCGCATGCGCTCGCGCCGGATGGCGGCCATCGCCCTCTTCTCGGCCTTCCTCTCGGCCTATGTGCTCCTGATGATCATCGGGACGTTCTTCCGGGGGCCCAACTGGGACTGGATCTGGCCGTGGAACTGAGAACGGATGCTTCACCGCAGAGATCGCGAAGATCGCAGAGTCAGACAGGGCATGCTCTTCCCCCGAAGCAGCTCGGCCAGGGACGCCCTGCCCTGCCCGGGTGTCGGCCTTCTGGACCCCCGTGGATCTCGTGGCTTCTCTCTGCGTCCTCTGCGTGCTCTGCGGTTAGTCTGGTAGGTTCAAGATGACTCGGCGCTGGCTCTGGGCCTTCGCCATCCTGGGCCTCGTGAACGCGGCCCTCTTCCTCACTGCGATGTGGCGGGACTACGACCGGGAGTGGAAGCGACACCAGACGGCATTCTTTGCCCTGGAAGGCCGCAAAGCGCGGACCGCGCGGGAAGAGGAAGCCGTCAAGGGGCGCCGGCATGAGTTCATCCAGATCCCCGTCGCCGGGAGTCCGCGCATGGACCGATGCACGATGTGCCACCTGGGAGTCGAGGACCCCCGGTTCGCCGATGCGCCGCAGCCGTTCCGGACGCACCCCGACATCCCGAAGCACCCCTTCGAGCGTTTCGGATGCACGCTCTGCCACGGGGGGCAGGACATGGCCACCACGACCCAAGAGGCCCACGGGCGCGTCCCGTTCTGGGAGGAGCCGCTCCTCTCCGCGGAGTACCGCCAGGCCACATGCGGCGGATGCCACCCGGGCGCAGACCTGCCCGGGGCACCGCTCCTGTCCCGAGGCCGGCAGCTTTACGCCCAGCGGGGCTGCGTCGCGTGTCACCGGATCCGAGGCGTGGGGGGCGCCCTCGGCCCGGACCTCACCTTCGTGGGGAGTCGCAAGCGCGACCCTGCGTGGCACCTCAGACACCTTAGGGAGCCGCAGGCGACCTCGCCCGGCTCCACGATGCCGCCATTCACGCACCTGCCCGAGGAGCAACTGAAAGCCCTGACGGTGTACATGCTCAGCTTGCGCGAGATGCCGTCGGCCCTGGCGGCCTCGGCGCCCATGCCGCCATCCCCGGCTGCGACAGGTGGGGCGAAGCCGACCTCTGGCACGGCGTCCTCCCCGGGGCCCGGGCAACCCGCAGTCGCGGTGGGCCCGGCGCCTGTTCTGAGCCGGGGGAAAAGCCTCTACACCGAGAAGGGGTGTGGCGCCTGCCACGCAATCGGCGGCGTGGGCGGACAGGCGGGACCCGACCTTACGACCGAGGGCACCAAGCCAGGCCGCGATCTTGGATGGCATGTCAAACACTTCCGGAACCCTGCGGCCGTGGTCTCCGGATCCATCATGCCGCCGCTCACGGATCTCCCAGCGGAGGACCTGAAGGCCCTGGCGGAGTACATGCTGAGTCTGAAGTAGTGGCCGGGTGGCCCCGCCCTCCGTGGTGCTCGCTCGGTCCCATGGCTTACAAGCCGCAGCGGAAAGGAGGAGGAACGATGACGCGCGCATGGATCGTTGCAAGCAGTGTCGTGCTCCTGGTGGTCGCCTTCGGCATCGCGAGCGCTGAGGCAGGGCAGGCCTCGCCGGCAAGCGGTGTGGCCGCCGGTGGGCGGCTCTACGACAAGTGGTGGAAGGCCGTGCCCGGCGTGAAGGAACCCGTGGGCGACCATCCCCTGTGGGCCCTCCAGACCACCAACAAGCGGAAGGGCCTGGACACCTGGCGCTGCAAGGAGTGCCACGGCTGGGATTACCAGGGGAAGGATGGCGCCTATGGATCCGGCTCTCACAAGACCGGCTTCCCGGGAGTCATGGCAGCGCAGGCCAAGAGCGTGGACCAGATCAAGGCCATCCTGAATGGCTCCTCCAATCGCAAGCACTATTTCTCCTCGGCGCTGGATGTTGCCGCCCTGTCCTGCCTGGCCACCTTCGTGATGTCTGGGCTGGTGGATCTGTGCACGGCCATTGACGCGAAGGCCAAGAAGCCGGTGAAGGCAGACGCGGCGCGAGGCCAGCAGTTGTCCGTCATGTGCACCGCCTGCCACGGGCCCGATGGGAAGAAGCTGAACTTCGGAAAACCGGATGACCCGGAATACGTCGGGACGGTAG
>JACQVO010000005.1 GCA_016209725.1 Candidatus Methylomirabilota bacterium
CTCCGCATCGCAGCGCCGGAGCGCTTCGCGCTCGACCCCCGTCTCCTCACGCTCGGCAACCACTAGTCGGTCCCCTGGAGGCGCGCAGTGGACCCTTCCCTCCTGTCGCGTTCCCGCACGTCGTGTGACGCACACGCTGAGGAGGGAACGGGGGTGAGGCTCCGGTTCCAAACTGGGCGAACCCCGCCGTTCACCGTGTTGACAGTGGCAGCCGAAATGGTATCATCCCGCTCCACACTCTGTGGGGAGGGGGACCATCGGTTGGGGGACGTTGTTCGGATAGTTCGGATTTCTTTGACTCAGCTCCGGCATCCTGATAAACTCCATAACATGCCGCGCGGCCCTCGCCTCGATACACCCGGCGCCCTCCACCATGTCATGGTTCGAGGGCTAGAACGCCAGACGATCTTCCGCAGCGAGCAGGACCGGGAGGATCTCGTAGGACGCCTGGACAGAGTTTGCCATAAGACCGGCCTGGCTGTCCTCGCCTGGGCCCTCCTGCCAAACCATTTTCATCTCCTAGTTCGGACGGGCCCGCGCTCCCTCGCGACCGCCATGCGGCGCCTTCTCACCGGCTACGCAGTCAATTTCAACCGTCGGCACCGCCGGGTCGGCCATCTCTTTCAGTACCGGTACAAGTCAATCCTGGTCGAGGAGGATCCCTACCTCTTCGAACTCGTCCGGTACATCCATCTCAATCCCCTTCGAGTCCGTCTGGTGAGCGACCTTGCCGCCTTGGATCGTTACCCCTGGACGGGACACAGCGCCCTCATGGGACGAATGCCCCGCCCGTGGCAGGCCGTGGACGAGGTGTTGAGCCACTTCGGGTCACGTGACCAGTCCGCACGACGGGTATACCGCACCTTTGTCAGCGACGGATTCAGGCAAGGGCGGCGCCCCGAACTGCAGGGTGGGGGTCTCCGGCGGAGCCTGGGCGGTTGGGAAGGCGTCGCAGCCTTGCGGCGGGGGCGTGAGCGCTGGGCTGCCGACGAGCGGATTCTTGGCGGGTCGGACTTTGTAGAGCGGGTACTCCACGAGGCAGCCAAGACCGCGTCCCCCGTGAGGCCGGCTGCCATCGCAATCCTGCCGGCACTTGTCGAGCGCGTGGCTAGAGCATTGGCCATGACTGCCGACGAGATCATCGGAGGCAGCAAGCGCAGGCCGGCCGTGGCGGCTCGATCAGTGGTCAGTGCACTTGCGGTCCGGGAACTGGGAGCACCAGTCGTCACCGTGGCGCGCGCGCTGGGTGTCTCCTCGCAGTCGGTCGTGGCAGGCGTTGAAAAAGGGCTCGAGGCCTTGGAGACACGACACGTCAAGCCTGCGGCCCTTCTGGCAGGCCTAAGAAATCCGAAGAAACCGAACAACGTCCCCTAATTGCAGGAGGCAACACCGTCAATGCCCACCATCCTCATCGCCGAGTGCAAGCAGGAGGTCGCTTCCTTCAATCCCGTCCTCAGCCACTACGAGGATTTCAGCGTCTCGGTCGGCCAGGACGTCCTCGCCCGCCACCAGGGCGTCAGGAGCGAGGTGGCGGGGGCCCTGAGCGTGTTCGGCTCGCGCGCCGACCTGCGTGTGCTGCCCGCGTACAGCGCCCGCTCGGTCACCTCCGGCGGGATTCTGGCCTCGGCGGACTTCGAGCGCATGGCAGAGGAGTTCCTGGGCGCCGTGGGCGGCGCCCGGCAGGTGGACGCCGTGTACTACGCCCTGCACGGGGCCATGGCCTCCCAGACCGAGGACGACCCCGAAGGGTACCTCCTGGCCGAGACGCGCAGGATCCTGGGGGAACAGATTCCCATCGTGGTCTCGCTCGACCTCCACGGCGTCTTGACCGATCGGATGCTCGGGCACGCCGATGCGGTGGTGATGTACCACACCTACCCCCACGTGGATTTCTTCGAGACCGGCGAGCGCGCCGCGCGCCTCCTGCTCCGCCTCCTGGCGGGCGAGGTGACGCCGGTGACGGCCGCCGTCACCATCCCGGCCCTGGTGCGAGGGGATGAGTTGATCACCGAGACCGGCCTCTTCGGCCGGATCATCCGGGCGGCTCGGGCCATAGAAGAGAGCCCCGGCGGCCTGGTTGCCGGGATGTTCATCGGCAACCCGTTCACCGACGTCCCCGCCCTCTGCTCGCGGAGCGTCGTCGTGACCGACGGCGATCCGGAGCGGGCCGAGCGCGAGGCCCGGAGACTCGCCGAGGATTTCTGGCAGGTGCGCTATCGGTTGCAGGCCTCCCTGACCAGCCTGGAGGAGGCCATCCGGATTGCCAAGGCGACCGCCGGCACGGTGATCTTCACCGACGCGGCCGACGCCACCAGCTCGGGCGCCTCGGGAGACGGCAACCCGATTCTGCGGGCGCTGCTGGAGCACGGGTACCAGGGGCGCGCCTTGATCCCCATCGTGGACCCGCCGGCCGTTCGGGCCGCCTTCGCCGCCGGCGTCGGCAATACCGTGTCCACCAGCGTGGGCGGTGCCCTCGACGCCACGCGCTTCCAGCCGCTCCCGATCCAGGCGCGAGTTCATATGCTGTCCGAGGGGCGGTTTCGCAGCGAGTCCCATGGCGACCAGTGGTTTGCCGGGGACACGGCCGTCCTGCAGGCCGGGACCCTCACGCTGATCGTCACCAGCCGCCCCGTCAGCCTCTATGACCGCTCGCTCTTCCTGGCGCATGGCCACGACCCCAGGCAGTTCGACCTGGTCGTCGTCAAGTCGCCCCACTGCCAGGAGCGCTTCTTCAAGGCATGGGCCGCCCGGCTGGTCAACGTGGATGCGCCGGGGGCCACCAGCGCCAATCTGCGCAGCCTGGGCCACACCCGGTGTGCCCGCCCGATGTTCCCGCTGGATGACGCCGTCGAATTCACCCCGCGCGCGGCACTGTTCCGCCGCCGGTGATCCTATCCCGATCCCCGGGCACTTCGGGCGCCGATCGGCCCGGGGGCGATTGGAGGGGTCCCAGCCGATCTCGAAGAATCGGCGCCGTCTGCGGCGCAGCGGCGACCGGATCAGGCCATAGGTCCAGGCCGAGGCGAGCAAGAGGACAAAGCTGAGGAAGAGGACCCACGTCCCGTGAACGGCCAGAACCAGCCACGCGAGGAGTGGGTACACACGAGGTGTTCCATCCGCTGGAGGCCCGGGCATCTCCTCCAGCCGTCATGCACGGTGTGAGAGGCGCTCCCAAAGGAACTTCGCGGCGCGATGAGCCGCATAATAGAAGGCTAGGCCGAACCCGATGTGCCCGCACGGGAGGGTGATCCGCCGCGGCCGGCCCAGCGCCTCCCAGAGCGTGTCTTGGGCCTCGGGAACAATGGCCCGGTCCCGCCGTGTCTTGAACAGCAGGACGGAGCGCGGATCCACCGCGGGCGCATACCGCACCGGCTCCGTCCGGGAGGCCTGTGCCTGCGGCAGGAGGCGCAGATCGTTCGGGTCGGTCAGCCCGTGCGCCCGCATGATGCGCTCGCGGAACCGGCGCACTGACCGCTCCCGGGACCGCGCCACGATCATCGCCTCATTTGCACCCCCCATGCAGAAGACGCCAGCGCGCAATCTCGAGTCCGCTCCCATCACGCACGGTCCGATCATGGCGCCGTGGCTGATCCCCATGATCCCCAGGCGCCTTTCATCCACCTCACGCCGGCCGCACAGCCAGTCGAGGCCCCGGCGGCCGTCCCGGATCATCTCGGTCTCCACGTCCTCGCAGGTGGGGCCGTGGCCCTCTTGGGTCACCCGCACGCGATCCAGGAATGAGCGACCGCTCCGCAGTTCCAGGGCAGCGAACCCCTGGGCGGCGAGGTAGCGGGCCAGCGTCCCCGAGGCCAGGCTGAGCCGATCCTGGAGCACGGGCAGGACCAGGACACCAGGTCGGGGAGTCCCCCCGTCCACGCGGGGGAGATAGAAGCCCCCGACACCCTGGTACCCGAGACCGTCCGCCGAGGATCGTGATGCGGCCTTCCACTCCACGCGCCAGGCCCGGATATGGCGCGGGGCGGCCACCGTGACCGGATCCCCCGTCGGGATCGCCCCGCGATACTCGAGATCAGGGAGCGGAACACGGCCGCGGCCGTCCCCATCTCCCGAGGCGGCAGGCTCCTCCCGGCTCACCAGATCCAGCAGGCGCATGAAGGGCGCCGAGCCCATCACGCTCCGAAAGGTCTGGTCCGCGAGGAAGAACACCGTGCGCCGAAGCCGCTGCACGCCCCCGTCCTCCGATGGGTGAGGCCGGACTGTACCACAAGAACGAACCGTCGCGCGAGCTATCCGATCTGGGTGCCTGTGCTCGCAGGCTCCGCGCCGGCTTTCCGCAGTCGGTTCACCAGGGCATGGGCCTGGCGCACCGGCTCTGGAATCCGATATCCGGCTGCGCAGGCCAGGATGGTCGCCACGGCCGTCGGCAAGCTGATCCGGTGGCCGACCGAGACGAACACGGGGCCTGCCCCTCCCCGGGTTCGGACCGCAGCCCCGATGACCTCGCCCGCGTCCACCAGGTCGGTCATGCTCCCCTGCCGCATGCCCGGGGGCTCGAAGCGTCCGACGAGAACGGTCTTCGCAAACCCGATGGTTGGCAGATCCACCCACACGCCGAAATGGCTGGCCAACCCGAACCGGCGGGGATGGGCATACCCATGACCATCGCAGATGAGGCAGTCGGGCCGGGTGCGAAGTCGCCCCCACGCCTCCAGCCCCGCCGGCGCTTCCCGGAAGGACAGGAGGCCGGGCACGTAGGGAAACCGTGCCCGCGCCTGGACGGTAGCCGTCTCGACCGGCTGAAATCCCGGCAGGCGCACCACCACGATGGCCGCGAACAGCCACGGCGATCGCTTGTCGTAGGACACATCCATCGCCGCAACGGTCCGGAAGGACGTCGGACCCTCGTCCCGAGCCATGAGTCGGGCGCGGAGTTCCTGCTGGAGACGGATGGCCTCCTGGGGCGTGACGTTCCACTCATGCGGTCGCCGGGAGTCCATCGCGTCCTGCCGTCCCGGAATTCCCACCACCAAGACACCCAGAGCCCTGAATCCGGCTATCTCTTGGCAGGTCCGGGCGAGAAGCCGGCGCTAGATATTCTGGGGGACCCTGGTGAGGTTCTCTTTTCGAGTATCCGGACACGGAGAGTTCCTGCGTACCCTGGGTGTCCTGGTGGTTCCTCGCTGGTGCCCTCACTGCCGCCAGGTGGAGACGGGTGCGCCGGCCGGGACCTTGTCCGGGTCAACCAGGGCGCGCCTGTGGAGGAGCGAGTAATAGCGAAAGCGGGCCGGCATGTGCGACCCGACGGACCCGACCAGCACGACCAGTAGCAGGAAGGCCAGCCGCTGCTCCCACCACACGCCCGCCGCCAGCAGAAGCAATACCTTCAGGCCGACGATGACCCCTTTCCCCAGGTAGATCCACCGGCACGAGGAGTACAGTTCGAGCAGGATCATGCCGGCGCCGCTGGCGAGGGTGAGGTACAGGAGCAGGATCAACCGATGCGGGGCAATGTTGAAGGCGTGTCCCCCCAGGAGGAGGCCCGAGGTCATCAGGTGGGCCGTGCGCAGGGCGATGTTGATCCCACGCTCGCACGGGATGCGGCGGGGCGTCGCTGGGAAGAGGATGGCGGACAGTGGTGCGCTCATGGCCTCCCGGACTACGTGCGGCCTTCCGGTCGCCCCGGGCGGGTCGTCCCCGCGGAGGCGCATCGGGCCTCGGCTCAGCTCCCGGGGAAATCGAGGTGGAGCCTGATCTGGCGGATCTGGGTCAGATGCTTCGACTCATGGGCGGCCTCCAGGGCCAGCCACTGATAAAAGTGCAGCTCACCCAACTGGAAGTGGCGGATGGTGACGCCGCCGACCACCCGCCCATCCGCCCGGCGGGTCACCTCCAGCAGCCGCTCCCGGCTCTCCTGGAGATTGCCGAGCAATCGGGCCAGGGGCTGCTCGGGTGCGGGGCGCACGGATTCGGGCGCTGCCGCCGACTGATTGTACATGTCGAGGTCGATCGGGTACGGCGGGGGGTTCATGTTCCCTGGCTCTCCGATCAGGCCGCGACCGGCCGCCCGCTGCAGGATCTTGGAGACGACCCGGGCGATGCTCTGCTCCGCCAGCCCCAGGTGATCCAGGATCTCCCCGATGGACCACTTGCCCGGCGCCGGCTGGAAGGCGAGCTGGGCCTCCGACAGGCCCCCCACCTCGTCGAGGAGCGCCTGGCGGGCTCTGGCATTCTCCTGCCAGATCTCCTTGAGCGCCGCCGATGTCCATCCCGCGTACTCGCCTTCAGCCGCCATCCGTCCCTCCTCCGGCGTCGGCCAGGTGGGCCGTCCACGCCTCGGCACACGCCGTTTAGAATCCCGGGCGAATCTTCTTCCAGTAGATTGCCAGGATGCGATCCATCACCCTCGGCGCCACCGCGTTCATGATCACCATCAGGCGTGCCGGCGGGTAGACCATGACCTCGGGGCGGGGCCGGCGCGCACACCGCACGATGACCTCGGCCACCTGCTCCGCCGAGTACACCGGGCCGGCGGGATCAACCTTCAGCGGGGAGTGGGACGCCGCGATCTCGAAGAACTCGGTCGTGGTGGAGACCGGACAGACGACGCTCACCCGGATGCCCGCCTCGCGGAGTTCCAGCCGGAGGGATTCCGCCAGGGCGTTCTGGGCGAACTTCGTGGCGGAGTATACCCCGCTGCCGGGCGCCGCCCGCTTGCCCACCACCGAGGAGACATTGATGATGTGACCGGAACGCTGCGCTCGCATGACCGGCACGGCGGCCTGGATGCCGTAGAGCGTGCCCATCACGTTCACCTCGAAGAGGTGTCGCGCCGTCTCGACCGGCATGGATTCCACCCGGCCGAAATACCCGAGCCCTGCATTATTGACCAGGAGGTCCAGCCGCCCGAAGGCCGTCATCGCCTCCCCGACCAGTCGACCGACATCCTCACGCCGGGTCACGTCGGTCTGGAGGGCACGCGCCTCGCCGCCCGTGCGCTGGATCGCGTCTACCGCCTCCTCCAGCCGCTCGGTGCGTCTGGCCCCCAGGACGACCCGCACGCCCTCCCGGGCCAGGGCCCGGGCTGCCGCCCGTCCGATGCCGCTGGAGGCGCCGGTGATGACGGCCACCCGGTTCCTCAGATCGAGGCGCATGAAACCTTTCCGCAGACCCTCATTGGTATCCGCAGATACACCCCCACCCCCACCCTCTCCCCTCTGAGGGGGAGGGACTGGGAGGGGGGCTGCGCAATCTGCGGATATTTTTGAGTCCTTTTCCGGGTTCTTCAGGCGCCAAACTTGGTCAAGCGCTCGGCGTGCGCCATCCTGACCGGCATCAGCTCGGCCGCGCGGATGTGGCCGATGCCGCCATACCGGCACTCCCGCTCGCTGAAGTGCGCTGCGCCATCCGGCCGGCACCATTTCGACCACAAGAGCACCGGCACCGGGTGCCAGCTGTGGGCCTTGAAGGCCGCCGGCGTGGAGTGATCGCCCGTCACCACCAGGACATCGGGTCGGAGCGCCAGGAGGCGGGGAATCTGGGCGTCCGCCTCCTCGATGATCGAGACCTTCTTGTCGAAGTTCCCGTCCTCGCCGGCGCTGTCCGTCTTCTTGACGTGAAGGAAGAAGAAATCGAAGTCGCCATAGACCGATTCCAGGGTGGCGAATTCGTCGGCCACCGTGTCCCCGGTCTTGACCGCCTGCATCCCCACCAGCTTGGCCAGGCCTCGATACATGGGATACACGGCGATGACCGCGGCCCGCAGCCCGTAGATCTCGGTGAGCCTCGGCAGGCGTGGGTATCTGGAAAACCCGCGGAGGAGGACCATGTTGGCCGCATGTTCGGTCGCCAGCATCCGCCTGGCCTCTGCCACGAACTGGTTGGCGATCTTGGCCGCCGGCTCGGCCTGCGGCACTTCGGCGTGAACCGGGAGCGGCGGCGTCCCCGTCTCCTGCGGATCCGTCTCCGACAGGCCCTCCTCCAGACCGTCCCCCCGGAACAACACGACGAACCGGTGTTCCCGCACCGGGCGCACGATCAGCTCAACTCCCGGGATCCCGATCTTCTCCAGCCGGGGGGTGAGACGGGCGCAGGTCTCGGTGGGAATGCGGCCGGCGCGCCGGTCGGTAATCAGGCCGGCCGCGTCCACGGTGCAGAAATTGCCGCGGGCCGCCAGGTCGCGCTCGGTCATCGGGAGGTCAATGCCGACTGCCTCCAGGACGCCTCGCCCGATCCGGAACTGGAGCGGGTCGTACCCGAACAGGCCGAGGTGGCCCGGGCCGCTTCCCGGCGTGATGCCGGGGGCGACGGGGTCGGCGAGGCCGAGGTTTCCCTGTGCCGCCAGGCGATCAAGGTTGGGGGTGCGCGCCGCCTCCAGTTCCGTCTTCCCGTCGGACCCACGGGACAGGCCCCCCAGACCGTCCAACACCAGCAGGACGATCTTGGTGGGGGCCGGACGGGCGAGCGCTTTCAGGTCCTCCAGGGACACCATCGGGAATTCTCCTCTCCTCCGCAAGAATGCGCCGGGAAGCTGCCCAGCCTGTGCGGGCGGGCATCATACCAACACAGACCGGATGGCGTCCAGCCAGGAGCCCGACAGCCGGGAGATTGTCCGGTGACCCTTACGGGTCCGTGCGGCCGGCGATCCGCCGCGCGGCGCGAGCCTTGCGCCGCAGCTCCGCCGCCGCCATGCGCCGCCGGTCGTCGGCCGTCACCGGGAGGAGCGGCGGGACCCGGAGGGGTCGGCCCCGCCGATCGAGGGCCACGTAGACGAGGTAGGCGGAGGCGGTGTGGACCACCTTGCCGGTCAGCAGGTCTTCCGCTTCGACCCGCACCCCCACTTCCATCGAGGTCCTGCCCACGCTGTTGACCGAGGCCTTGGCCGTCACCAGGTTGCCGACATACGCGGGCGCCAGGAAACTCATGCTGTCGATGGCCGCGGTGACCACCGGCTTCCGCGCATGACGGACGGCGGCCATCCCACCCGCCTCGTCCAGCATGCGCAGAACGACCCCGCCGTGCACGGTCCCCATGTAGCTCGCGTCATTCGGATGCATGACCCGCGATAGGATCACACTCGAGGCGCTGACCGGCTTTCCGCGCATGCGGAACCCTCCCCTACTCAACCGCCAAGACGCCAAGCCCGCCAAGGATACGATGTTCCGACCTCTCAACCGAAGAACCCGAAAACACGCTCATGGGGCCTTCGAGAGTTCCGTTCGTTTCCCCCAATGAGATAATCATTCTTAGCGCTTTTGGCGCCTTGGCGGTTGATAATTTCGGATTGGGGTTAGTTGTGCATACGAGGAGAAGGCGGTGCAGTCTCATGGCAGAGGCAGATCCGGCACCGCCTTCTCTCGAGTCGGCTCGGCGCGAGGGATCGCGCGGCCGTCACGCGTGGGAGCAGAACTCGGCGACCTTGGGCTGCACCAGACGGCTGTAGTCGGCATAGCTCATGGTCACCAGCTCGTGATGGTTCCCCGCCTGGAACACGATCCGGGGGCACTTGGCCAGCTCTTCGTCCACATACACCTCGAGCCCGTACAGATTGCCGAAGGCCGGCATCGCCCCCGTGTCGCAGTCGGGGAACAACCCGGCAAACTCGTACTCCCGCGCGATGGCGATGCCGGACATTCCAAAGACCGTCTCCAGCCGGTCCACGCCCACCTTGCATGCGGCCGGCAGGACGGCCATCGCAAAGCCGCTGCCTCGCTTGATCATGACCACCTTGGCCATGGCTTTGCCGGAGACGTGGCCGGCCGCGGCGATCTCCTGGCTGGTGTAGGCCTCCCGGTGTGGGGTCACCTCGTACTTGACGCCGTGGGAATCCAGGAACTCTTGCAGCCGCTTCACCATGGCCATGACGCACCTCCCCCGGGAACCCGTCTCGCCCAGGTCCCTCCAGCAATTAGGTCACCGCGTCTCCCTCCGTGGAACGCCCGTGTGAATTCGGTCGGCGCTCCTTGAATCACTGACCCATGGGCTTGGTAGATATGTGCCCCCGCGAGTTACCGTTGACATCTCGGCTCTAGGCTCACGGCTCTCGGCTCTTCCGTGGCGGCTCTTGACACTTCAACTCTACCAGTTTCCTTGGCCGAGTCAAGCACCACATCCACCTGACCACCAGGACGCCAGGCGCGCATTGCATGGGAAATCTTCCCTCGTAAGGTCGGGCTTCGCCGCCTCTACGAAAAGACGTACGAGAGGTATCGCCTCTGCCTGCCAGCGCCTTCGGCTTGGCCACCTGGCTCGACCGGCGTCTGCTCGGCCTCAGCCCAAGATTCGGCAGCTTCGTGGACGTGGAGCTGGTCAGAAGCTGACCGGCGTTGCAGCCGAAGCCCGGGCGGTGGCTGGCCCCCCTGGGGTCGTGACCTTGGTTCATGCCGGCGGGGACGAATAGGGGACATCCCCAATTATGCGGGTGCGGGCCGATCTTCGCTCCCCCGGCTCGCCCGGCAAGTGCGTAGGGGCTGGGCGTTGCGCCACGCGACACAACATATCTCTCATCAGAGGTCGAGCCGCGCCATCTGCAACCGTCGGCAATATCAGCGAGGGCAGCACAATCCCAACTCTGCCAATCCGGTGATGGTGCTCGCACCACAATCTCCTCATGGTCTTTGCAGAGAATGGACATCCAGGCGAACATCTGCCCGCAGCGGCGGCACGTCCACGCAGCCCGACCATCGAGGAATTGCGTGGGGTCGCTGCCAATGTCCGCGACAACCTCGAATACGTGCTCAGGGTGGCGTATCCGAAACGTCTGAACGCCTCGACCGACTGCGCTGCACTGGCACGAACCCTTCATGACGCTCGAATGCCGTCAAACGACTTGCCATTCGCGCCGTGGCCTCGACCGAGTTGTTCGTGATCACGCCCACCAGCACCAACGTCTGCGCGCCCGCACCCCGAAGCTGGCGCTCAAGGGTGGTTCCGATGAAGGCGTTGGCTGTGTGCTAGACGACAACCCGTTCATCGGGGGCGGGGGGGCCACCACTGGTTTGAATTCCGCCACCGGCTGGCCCGGGCGATACGTGGAGTTCGGCTCCAGAGATTCGTGTCGCACGTGCACGATCGGCCGGCCGCTCGTGCGCCAGGCCTGAAGCAGCCGGGCAATCTTCACCTCAGCGTCTGGGTTATTGCGGTCGCCCCAGCGCGCCCAACGGTCACGTTCAGCGGCCGGGGCAAAAAAGGTACCCAAAAACGGATGTGGCTTCACAGCGTTCCTGCTCACCCCCGCCCCCGAAGAATCCAGAAGGCTCCCCGGAGAAATCACGCAGTTACGTCCGAAAAGGTGTCCGGTACCTTTCTTCTTATTGGTGCGCCGCGA
>JACQVO010000067.1 GCA_016209725.1 Candidatus Methylomirabilota bacterium
GGAGCAGATCCTCATGTTTTCGACGGGCTTGGACGAGCAGATCCTCGACGGTCTGAGCGCCCGGTTCGTCCTGGATCCAGGCCATGATGGCGAACGAATCGAGCAAGCTTCTCTGCTTCACGTTGGCGGTCCTTTCGACGTTCTCGCAATAGGGCCTTGGTCAGGGAGGGACCCCCCTTCAGGATGCCCCGGAGGGCTTTGATCGGATCGTCGGGGATCGGCTCGATAGTCACTCGGTTCTCGCTGGCCATGGTCACCAGCACCTTGGCGCCGGGCTTGAGGCCGATCTTCTTCCGGAAGGCGGCGGGGATGACGACCTGCCCTTTGGCGGAAGTAGTTACGACGGGCATTGATGTTCACCTCCTGGCCGTAACGTTGAACGTGAACGAAATAAGTATAACGTGAGTGGCCATCGGGAGTCAATGTGCATTCTGACCATCTGGCTGTCAACGCATCCGTTCCCGCCGAGATTGCGGGGGTGGACAACTTGCAGTCTTCTCTTGGAATCCAGGCGGTTCAGCCGGGGCCTGCCTAAAAGGGAATCCGAGGTTACCTTTGCCACCGAATCCTTGACAATGGGGATGGTGCGTCCATATGATGCCACTCGGGCCGCATGGCTCGCGGCCGAGATCCGGTCGGGCCACGGCAATGCCGGCGCAATGTCGGACCTGCCGGGTCGACGGCCCGGCCCGCACTCCTTCAAATCGTCTCGCGAGGTGACCCATGAAGGCATTGGATAAGCCCCTGCTGCTGGAGATCTACCGCAAGATGGTCGCCGTCCGCACCTTCGAGGAGACGGCGGCCGAGTTGTTCCTCAAAGGGCAGCTCCCCGGCTTCCTGCACTGCTACATCGGCGAGGAGGCGGTGGCGGCGGGCGTGTGCGCCCACCTGACGCCCCAGGACATGATCACCAGCACCCACCGGGGTCACGGCCACGCCGTGGCCAAGGGGGCGCGCCTGGACATGATGATGGCCGAGCTGTTCGCCAAGGAGACCGGGTACTGTCACGGCAAGGGCGGCTCCATGCACATCGCCGACCTCGACCTGGGCATCTTGGGCGCCAATGGGATCGTGGGTGCAGGAGTTCCCATCGCAACGGGCGCCGGGCTGGCGCTGAAGATGAAGGGCAGCGACCGCGTCACGGTGGCCTTCTTCGGGGACGGCGGGAGCAACACCGGCGCATTCTACGAGGGGGTGAACCTGGCGGCGGTGTGGGATCTCCCCGTGGTGTTCCTGTGCGAGAACAACCAGTACGCCGAATCCACCCCGCGAGCGACGCATCAGAAGGTCAAATATGTCTCCGACCGTGCGGCCGCATTCAACATCCCCGGCGAGACCCTGGATGGGATGGATGTTTTCGAGGTGTACCAGAAGACGGGAGAGGCCATTGGCCGTGCCCGGGCCGGAGGGGGACCGACGTTGCTGGAGGCGAGGACCTACCGGTTCATGGGCCACTTCGTCGGGGATCCGCAGCCCTATCGGACGAAAGAGGAAGTGGAAGAGTGGAAGAAGCGGGACCCGATCGTCCTGTTCCGCCAGCGGGTGATCGGCGAGGGAAAGATCGGCGCGACGGAGCTGGACGCCATTGACGCCGCCATCAAGAAGGAGATGGAGGCAGCGGTGCAGTTTGCCCGCGAGAGCCCGGAGCCGGAGGTCGAGGCGGCGCTGCAGGACATCTTTACAGAATAACAAATGACAAAATCCAAATGACAAACCGGAAAGTCACCGGAGGAGGTTTCGTTGGTCATTGGGACTTGGCAATCGGTTTCTTTCCCAGGCTTGCCGTGTTGGCGATCTTGCTCAAGATCCGGGCGAGCTCGTAGGCTTCTTGCATGAGGGCCGAAACTTCGGGATCCCGGAGAAGATCGGCGGCGTCAATCAGAGCCAGCCAGAATCGGCTCTCGCGGGCTTCCTTGCGGGCAATCCGTGTGTGGTTTACGAAGTCCTTACGGGAAACGGCGCCATCGGCTTCCTCGACGTTCGAGCCGACAGAGGTGCCTGCGCGAAGTAACTGGCGCCCGATCTCGATTCCCGCAACAGTCCGCGGAAGCTTTCCGACCAGTTGAACGATGCGCACAGCAAACAGGAAGGTTCGTTTCTTGATATCGAACGGAACGTCTCGATTGCTCCGCCAGGCCATGACACTCCTCCTTGGTGTGAAGGTGGACTCGGATCGGAGCTTACCACCCCGATATCAATGTATTCCATTGGGATTTTGGATTTTGTCATTTGTCATTGCCTGGAGGGTGTGATGCGCAAGATCACCTATCGCGAGGGCGTTGTCGAGGCGTTGCGGGAGGAAATGCGGCGGGACGAGCGGGTGTTCCTGCTGGGGGAGGATATCGCGGAATTCGGCGGAAGCTACAAGACCACCCAGGGGCTTCTCCAGGAGTTCGGGAAGGAGCGGGTGCGGAACACCCCCATCTCCGAGGCGGCCATCGTGGGGGCGGCGCTGGGCTCCGCCCTCTTGGGGATGCGGCCGGTGGCGGAGCTCATGTACATTGACTTCGCCGGCATCGCCATGGACCAGATCGTCAACCAGACCGCCAAGGTGAAGTACATGTTCGGAGGCAAGGCCAAGGTGCCGCTGGTTATCCGGACCCAGGGCGGGACCGGGCGGTCCTCCGCCGCCCAGCACGCCCAGAGCCTGGAGGCCTGGTTCGTCCACGTGCCCGGCCTCAAGGTCGTCCAGCCTTCCACGGCTTACGACGTGAAGGGGCTCCTGAAGGCGTCCATCCGGGACGACAACCCCGTCTTCTTCATCGAGCACAAGCTGCTCTACACCACCACCAGCGAGATCCCCGATGAGGATTACATCATCCCGCTGGGCAAGGCGGACGTGAAGCGGGAAGGGTCGGACGTGACCATCGTGGCCACCTCGCGCATGGTCCATCTCTCTCTGGCCGCCGCCGACCGGCTGGCAGCCGAGGGGATCCAGTGCGAGGTGGTGGACCCGCGCACTCTCTCCCCGCTGGACGAGGAGACGATCCTCACTTCGGTGGGGAAGACCAACAAGCTCGTGGTCGTGTGCGAGGCCACGCCGCAGTGCAGCTTCGCCTCCGAGGTGGCGGCGGTGGTCGCCGAGAAGGGCTTCGACCTCCTGGATGCGCCGATCCAGCGCGTGACCTCCATGCACACCCCCACCCCCTTCGCGCCCAAGCTGGAGAAATTCGTCACCCCCAGCGAGGAGAAGATCATCGCCGCGGTGAAGAAGGTTGTCGGATGACACCACCGGAATCAGGGGTGACCCTGGAAGGACTGGCGGCCACCCTTCGGACGTTCGGCGAGGAGACTGATCGCCGAATCCAGACGCTGGCGGGGCAGGTCGAGTCGCTGACAGGCCTGATCCGGGAAGTTGGATTAATCGTCGCTCGGCACGATGACGAGCTGGCGGAGCACCGCGGCCAGATTCGGCAGATATACCATCGCCTTGAGCAATACGACGCGCGCTTCGATGAGCACAGCCGCCGCCTGGAAGAGCATGCGGTAGTCTTTCGACGGCTGCTGGAAGGCCTAGAGCGCCGGTGGGGAGACGGCGGCTCTGGACGCACAGGATGAGGGTTCCCCGGACGCCTCCCGTCCGGAAATTCCCGCTTCCCCGATTCCCCCTTCCTCCTGCCCCCCTTCGCCCCTCTGACCCCTGCCCCTCTGCCCCCATGCTCAGACCATCCCCTCCCGCC
>JACQVO010000058.1 GCA_016209725.1 Candidatus Methylomirabilota bacterium
GGCGGAGGGGGCGGCGGGGATTCAGGGGGCAGCGGTGGCGGCGGAGGCGGATCAGGCGGCGGCAGTCATTGAACCGCCGAACCGCCGAACGGTCGAACGTCCTCGCAGAAGGAGTCTTGGAATGCCCGAGACCAAGGTGGTGCTGACAGAGAAGGACCTGCCGACGCACTGGTACAACATCCAGGCGGACCTGCCGTTCCCGCTGCCGCCGGTGATCCATCCGGGGACGAAGCAGCCCATCGGGCCGCAGGATCTGGCCCCGCTGTTTCCCATGGAGCTCATCAAGCAAGAGGTGACCCAGGATCGCTGGGTGGAGATCCCGGAGCCGGTCCGGGACCTCTACCGCCTCTGGCGCCCGTCCCCACTGTACCGGGCCCACCGCCTGGAGCAGGCGCTCCAGACCCCCGCCAGGATCTACTACAAGTGGGAGGGGGTGAGCCCCGCCGGCAGCCACAAGCCGAACACGGCGGTGGCCCAGGCCTTCTACTGCCGGCAGGAAGGCGCCAGCCGCATCACCACCGAGACGGGGGCCGGCCAATGGGGGAGCGCCCTCGCCTTCGCCTGCAACGCCTTCGGCCTGGAGTCGAAGGTGTACATGGTAAAGGTGAGCTATGAGCAGAAACCGTACCGGCGGATCATGATGGAGACCTGGGGCGGGAAGGTCGTGCCCAGCCCCAGCCCCGAGACTCGGGCCGGCCGGGCGATTCTGGCCAAGGACCCCGAATCACCGGGCAGTCTGGGCATCGCCATAAGCGAGGCGGTGGAAGAGGCCGCTATCCGCCAAGACACGAAGTACTCGCTGGGCAGTGTGTTGAACCACGTGTTAATGCACCAGACGGTCATCGGCCTGGAGGCCAAGAGGCAGTTCGAGATGCTGGGCGAGTATCCGGACGTTCTGGTCGGCTGCGTCGGCGGGGGCAGCTCCTTTGCCGGCTTCACGTTCCCCTTCATCCAGGACAAGCTGTCGGGAAAGGCCGAGGCGCTGCGCGTGGTGGCGGTGGAGCCCACGGCTTGTCCCAGCCTGACGAAGGGGAAGTACCTCTACGACTTCGGCGATACCGCGGGAACGACCCCCCTCATCAAGATGTACACGCTCGGGCATTCCTTCATTCCGGCGCCGATCCATGCGGGGGGGCTGCGCTATCACGGCATGGCGCCGCTGGTCTGCGCGCTGTACGATCACAAGATCATCGAGGCGGTGGCCGTGCACCAGAATCCCATCTTTGAAGCCGCCGTGCAGTTCGCCCGCTGCGAGGGGATCATCCCCGCGCCGGAGCCGGCGCACGCCATCCGGGTCGTGGTAAAGGAAGCGCTCCGGTGCCGCCAGCGAGGCGAGGCCAAGACCATCGCCTTCGTCCTCTGCGGCCACGGACACTTCGATCTCGGCTCGTACCAGCGCTACCTGGCCGGGCAGTTGGAGGACTACGAGCTGCCGCAGTCCGCCATTGACCAGGCGCTCAGCCTTGTCCCGAAAGTGACGTAAGGCGTGAGGGGGAAGGCGGGAGGCGACTCGAATGCGGAATGCGGAATGCGGATTGCGGAATGAGGAATGGAGCCGACCTGCCTGCCGCGCCGAACGCGGCGCAGGCAGGGAGCCGTGAGGCGGGAGGCGGGAGGCGGGAACCGAACCGGTTACCAATTTCCAATTTCCAGTGTCCAATTTCCAATTTCCAGTGTCCAGTGTCCAATTTCCAATTTCCAGTGTCCAGTGTCCAGTGTCCAATTTCCAATTTCCAGTTTCCAAAGTCAGTGGTCATGTCATCGCTGATGGCCGAGAGGGGCCTGCCCTGAGCGCCTCGACGCCTCTCGGCACAGGCCTGTCGAAGGGCGTGTCCTGAGTCCCGCGGCGGCCGCGGGATCGAAGGGAGAGCGGAATGGCTGAGGCGGAGAATACGCTGGCGGTCTTCATTGATTTCGAGAATCTGGCGCAGGGGTTCAAGCACGGCAAGGAGGACTTCGAAATCCATCGGGTGCTGGAGCGCCTGCTGGAAAAGGGGAAGGTGATCGCGAAGGTCGCCTACGCCGATTGGAGTCGCTACGCGAAGTACAAGCAATCCCTCCACGAGGCCGCCATCGAACTGATCGAGGTCCCCAAGCGTTCCATGACCGGAAAGAACTCCGCCGACATTCGCCTGTGCGTGGATGCCATGGATCTGTGCTACTCGAAGGCCCACATCGACACGTTCGTCATCGTCTCCGGAGACAGCGACTTCTCGCCCCTGGTCTCCAAGCTGAAGACCAACGGCAAGCGCGTCATCGGGCTGGGAATGAAAGATTCGACCTCCACCTTGCTGAGCGACAATTGCGACGAATTCATCTTCTACGAAAGCCTGGGGAAGCCGGACCGGATCACGACGCCGGGCATCCGGGACATCCCCAAGGAGAAGCGGGAGGTCTACGAGCTCTTGTTTGACACCATCGCCGGCCTCATCCGCGAGAACAAGGAGATCCTCTGGTCCTCCATGGTGAAGGACACCATGAAGCGCAAACGGCCGGCCTTTTCCGAGCGGGCACACGGCTACCGCACCTTCAGCGACCTGTTGGAGGACGCCCAGAAGCATGGCTACATCACTCTGCGGACCGACCCCACCAGCGGCACCTACGTCGTGGTGGGTTTCGCCAAGCCGGGGCGCTGAGGCGGGCAGCAAACCGCGGGATCCTCCGCCCTATTCCTCGGGCTGGAGGCGCAGCCCTCGGCCGGACTGGCGGGCATGCTCTGCGAGGATGGCCAGCAGTTCCTGCACCTTGGCCTCGAGCTGGCGGATCAACCCCCGGTTCCGAACGGTGAGGCGCCGCCGATCCAGGGCGCGAGCGACCGTCGTCAGCATCACCTGGTTTTTGAATCCCTTGACGATGAAGTCAAAGGCGCCCAGGCGGAGGGCAGCAATGGCGTTATCGGAGGTGGGGTGGGCCGTCACGATGACAACGGGAGAGTCGGGGACCAGTTCCCCCAGCTTCGACAGGACCTCCAGTCCCGACATGCCGGGCATCATGATGTCGAGGAGGACGACATCAATGGTCTCCTGCCGGGCGATCTCCAGAGCCTGGGGCCCGTTCTCCGCCTCCAGGACGACATAGCCCTCTTCCCGCAGGACATCGGCGTACAGTTGGCGGGGGAGCAGCTCGTCGTCCACCACCAGGACCACACCGGAGGCGGGCTCGGGAGGGGGAAGCCGCGACTCCTTCCTGGGCTGATCGGCGTGGCGGGCCAGTTCCAGCGCGTGCAGGTAGGCCAGGGCCCGCTCCAGGTTGCGGTTCAGGTGTCGCACCTTCAAGAGGGCCTCCACGCGGGTCAGCAGCTCCGCCCGCTGGAAAGGTTTGGTGAGGAAGTCGTCGCCGCCCGCCGCCAGCGCCCGCTCCTTGTCACCGAGCTGGCTCAGGGCCGTGACGAACAGAACGGGGATGCCGCTGGTTTGCGGGTCTGTCTTCACCCGGGCGCACACCTCGAAGCCGGACAGGCCGGGCATCATGAGGTCGAGGATCATGAGGTCGGGTGTCTTCTCGTGAGCCGCGGCCAAACCCTCCTCGCCGCCGCCGGCCAGGGAGACCTCGTAGCCGGAGGCGAGCAGGATCGCCTCAATCAGTTCCCGGTTCTGCTGCTCGTCGTCCACGACGAGGATGTGGGGGGGCGAATCGCCCATGGACTTGGTCATGATCGCCTCCTCCTGCTCGGCATCCATCCGCGAGGATCCGGCGGCGACTTGGAGTGTCGGCTGACGCTCACAAGCCGCCGGCTCTTGGCTGCTTGCACAGATGCTTCTAGCACAGACACCGATCCGAGTAAAGGCCGTCCTCCACGCCGGGTGGCGAAAGTCGTTGACAGGCCCACCTGCCTTTGTTAAGTAAGGGCACCCGGAATTGAGAGAGGCGCGCTCGCCAATTCCGAACCCGGGGGGATACAGAAGGCGAGGGGCGTGATGCCCAAGGCGGATGGGGCGGGCGGGTACACCGCGGGCGAACTGATGGTGGTCTGCGCCGCTCGCGAGATCCGGGATGGCGAGGTCGTCTTCGTCGGGATGCGCCTGCCCCTCCTGGCCTTCGCCCTGGCCAAGCGCACCCACGCCCCCAGGGCGGTCGGCCTCTTCGAGAACGGCATTGTCCGCGATTCCGCGGCCGCGACACTGCTGTACACGATGGGCGATGGCGGCAATGTGGCGGGGGCGCTCTGGTGCACCCGGATGGCGGATGTCATGGCGCTCCTGCACCAGGGGGCGGTCGATGTCGGGTTCATCGGCGGCGCCCAGATGGATCGATTCGGAAATCTCAACACCTCATATGTTTCGGCTGAGGGGCAGGGTCGGCACGCCGGCGAGCCAGGGAGAGAGGAGGCGGCTGCTGGCGGCCCGGCAGCCTGCGGTGCGCGCGGGGATGCTGGCCGCACCGGGGAGGGCTATCGCCTCGGCATGAAGCTTCCCGGCAGCGGGGGAGCGGCCGACATCGCGGCTCTTGCCGGGCGCCTGCTGGTCATCATGCAGCACGAGCGGCGTCGGTTCATCCCCAGAGTGGATTACGTGACCTCTCCCGGATACGGGGACGGAGGGGACTGGCGGGCGCGCGTGGGCCTCCCGCGAGGGGGGCCGGCCGCGGCCATCACGACGTTGGGTGTGCTCCGGTTTCGCCCGGACACCCGGGAGGCCTACCTGGCCTCGTACCATCCCGGTACCTCCGTGGCGGAGGTCCGGGGGAACAGCGGGTGGGATCTCTTGGTGGCGGAGGGGGTGCGGGAGACGCCGCCGCCTGCGCCCGAGGAGCTGCGGATCATCCGGGAATACGACCCGGATGGCTTCTGGACGCGGTGATCCCCTCACCCTCCCCTCTCCCGCTGGGGCAGGGAAGGGTGGGCTGGGACTCCTCGGACGACGGAATTGCTTTGACGAGGGAGGGCGGGTAGAGTAAGAGAATGGGCAGGTGGGGTTCTTTCACAGTCCTCACAGGGGGAGGGGGAGCGATGGATCATCGGGTGACACGTCGGGCGTTTCTCACAACGGCTTCGGCAGCGGCCGCCAGCGTGGCGGTCGGCCCGTGGGTGCTCCGGGCCCAGGCGCAGAGCGGGCCGGTGAAGATCGGGGTGGTGCTGCCCTACTCGGGCGTCTACGCGGTTCTGGGCGAGTCGATCACCCAGGCCATGGAGCTGGTGTTCGCCCGGGAGAACTGGACGGTGGCCGGGCGCAAGATCGAGATGATCAAGGAAGACGACGAGATGAAGCCGCCGGTCGGCATCCGCAAGAC
>JACQVO010000055.1 GCA_016209725.1 Candidatus Methylomirabilota bacterium
AGCGCGGCGGAAAAAGGGGGGGACGAAATGGACAGCAGGAGGGGGAAAAGCAAAACGCGGAGTCGTGTAACTCCGCGTTCTTGCGTGGTGGCCCTACCGGGATTCGAACCCGGGTTTCAGCCTTGAGAGGGCCGCGTCCTAGGCCGGGCTAGACGATAGGGCCGAGCTACTCTTTTTCGGATGGACGCTTGGCTGATGGGGCGGGACTCTCTCAGATCGACACCCCCCAGTGGGCAGGATGTCGCCGCCGGAGCAAATGGCTGCGGGGCAGGGATTCGAACCCCAATAGGCAGATCCAGAGTCTGCTGTCCTACCGTTGGACGACCCCGCAATATCCGATTGGCTTCCTCCCTTGGGAACCCGGACCGACAAATGGAAAATCCAAAGGCCGGGCCTTTGGATGGCCGAAGTATCGGCCATCCCGGAAAAAAAGTCAAGGCGAATTCAATGCCTCAGAGGGTGCCGCGGAGGCCCAGCTCGTCCGCAATCCCCTGCATCGCCTTGATCACGAAGGTGAGGTGTTCCGTCAGGTCCACCCCGAGCTCCTCTGCGCCCTTCACGATGTCCTCGCGCTTGACGTTCCGGGCGAAGGCCTTGTCCTTCATCCGTTTTCGGACCGAAGAGGCCTCCAGGTCCAGGAGGCTCTTCGTCGGGCGGATGAGGGCCGCCGCGGTGATGAAGCCGCACAGCTCATCGCAGGCGAAGAGGGTTTTCTCCAGGGGCGTCTCGCGCGGCACGCCCGAATAGTCGGCATGGGAGAGAATCGCCCTGATCACGAATTCCGGATACCCCTGGGCCCGCAGGACCTCCGCGCCTTTGAAAGGATGGCCCGCCTCCGCGCTGGGATACCGCTCGTAGTCGAAATCGTGGAGGAGCCCGACGATGGCCCATTCGTCGCCATCCCCGCCGAACTTGCCGGCGTAGGCGCGCATGGCCGCCTCCACCGCCAGGGCGTGCTTGAGCAAACTCTCGCTCTTCGTGTACTCGGTGAGGAGTTCCCAGGCAGCCTGACGGTTCATGCGCCCTCCCTCTCTGCGGCCAGTTCATCGTGCAGGGTGACGACACGGACCACTTCGCACCGCCGGCTGCCGTTCGGCGTCCGGATGGCCACGGAATCCCCCTCCCGGCGCCCGACGAGCGCCTGCCCTACCGGCGAGCCGGGAGAGATCCAGCCCCGAGCGGTATCCACCTCTTCCGAGGCCACCAGACGGTAGACCCGCGCTTCCCCCGTTTCCTCATCCACCAGATGGACCGTGGCTCCGAAGGCGATGCGATCCCGCGGGATGCGCGACAGATCAATGCTCGACAGCTCGGCGATCCGCTGTCTCAGATACGCGATCTGGGCCTGGACGAATCCCTGCCGATCCTTGGCCGTCTCGTACTCGCCGCTTTCACGGAGATCCCCCAGCTCGCGCGCGTGCCTGATCCGCTCGGGGATCTCAACCTTCAGCTCGCGCTCCAGGTGCGCCAGCTTCTCCTTCAACCCATCCACGATATGGTTCGTCGGCACCCACGCACCTCCATTGTCTTCCGGCCTCGGGGGCCGGCCCGGTGAAAGGCTCGAACCGGCCGGCGTCTTTGTGCTGCATTTCGGAATTGCGGTGACGCAAGTTTCGTCGTTCGCCCTGAGCTTGTCGAAGGGTGAACTCTCCGCTCGTAGCCGCCGTTCGCGGTTCGACAGGCTCACCACGAACGGCATGGCAGTCCGAAGAATGCGTCACCGTAATTGCGGTCTAGAGTACTTAGCCTCCCGTCCTCCCCGCACCGCAGCCGGGAGCGATTACGCTACCCAGGCGATCCAGGACAACGTCCCGCCCCAGCAGGGCCAGGATGGGAAACAGGGGCGGGCTGATCGTGGTGCCAGTCAGGACCACTCGGATCGGCTGCGCATAGTCCACGAGCTTCGTGCCGCGCGTCTCCGCAAGCCGTCGGAACAAGGCTTCCAGCCCATCCGGCGAAAAATCGGGCGCCTCGGCCAGCGCCCGACGCGCTTCGTGGAGGAGGACCAGGGAATCCCGCGTGAGGAACTTGGCCTCGGCCTTCGGGTCCCGGACGGGCGGCGGAGCGAATAGGAACGCCATGGCGCGGGCCACCTCCAGCAGGGTCTTCGCCCGCTCGACAAAGTGTGGGAGTGCCGCCACCAGCCAGGTCCGGCCGCGCGCCTCGACGGCCTTCGGATCGACGCCCGCTTCCCCCCAGAAGGGCGTCAGGAGATCCCCCAGCACTCCCGGGGGCGTCTGCCGCATGTGCAGGGCATTCAGCCAATCCAGCTTGGCGCGGTCGAAGATTCCGGGAGAGGCCCCCACCCGCTCCAGACGGAACGCCTGGATCAACTCCTCCCGCGTGAACACTTCCTGGTCGCCGTGGGCCCATCCCAGACGGACCAGGTAGTTCACCATGGCTTCCGGCAGATAGCCCTGCGCCCGGTACGCGTGCAAGGCGACGTCCCCATGCCGCTTGCTCAACTTCTCCCGATCGGGCCCGAGAACCAGGGGAATATGTCCGAAGCTCGGCCGTGGATATCCCAGCGCTTCGTAGAGCAGGATCTGCTTCGGCGTGTTCGGGATATGATCGGCTCCGCGAATCACATGGGTGATCCCCATCAAGGCATCATCCACCACGGCGGCAAAATTGTACACGGGGGTTTCGTGCGCGTCCGATCGCAGGATGATGAAATCGTCGAGCTCGTCCGCTGCCACCTCGATCCGGCCCTGGACCAGGTCATCCCAGCCGACCCTCCCCCGCGCGGCCACGTGGAACCGGACGGCCCGGCGCCGGCCCGGCGTGGGGCCCGCGGTCCGGCAGGGGCAGAGGCGCCAGGCCGCCGGCTTGGCCGAGCGGGCTGCTTCTCGGCGAGCCGACAGCTCCTCCGGAAGACAGGTGCAGGCGTAGGCCTTTCCCTCCCGAAGCAGGCGTTGGGCCGCCTCGCGATACAGGTCGTACCGCTCGAGCTGGCGGTACGGACCAAAAGGCCCGCCCGCCTCCGGGCCCTCATCCCAATCGAGATTCAACCAGCGCAATCCCTCCAGGATCGCCGCCACGGCCTCCTCCGTCGAGCGTTCCACGTCGGTATCCTCGATGCGGAGGATCATGCTTCCCCCCTGGCCCCGGGCGATGAGCCAGTTGTACAACGCCGTCCGTACCCCGCCCACGTGGAGAAAACCGGTGGGGCTGGGGGCGAAGCGGACACGGATAGTGTGGGAAACGGCACCTGCCATGGACGTCTCCGGATCGCCCGCGTGCCTGGTGCGTCGCGCGAAGCCCCGAACTGGAGGCCCTGCCAGGAGAGAGGTATTCTCTTCCACTAGGCACAGACAGGTCAAGTGGAACCGTCCAGATGGCGCGCTCCCCGCGATCCATCCGGACCGAGGGAGAGCGGCGGCGAGCATCTGCCGCACGCCGGGTCGCCTTGGCTGAACTCCACCGTCACGCGGAGATTTTACTTGCCTTCCGAAACCAATCTTCAATAGAATGATTCGCGATGTACCCGGGTCCCGTGGTTCGAGCCTCAAGGCCCCAAGGCGCTATGCAGGGACGTCGGCCCGGGCGGGGTTGCTGAGGCATTGCGGTGAACAGGCTGTTGTTGAGCCGGTAGGCCAAAGGAGGCGTGCGAGGACCATGGCTCAGGTAACCTTGGAAAACGTGAGCAAGAAGTTCGACGAGGTCGTGGCGGTCCGTGAGGTGAGCCTGACGGTCCACGACAGGGAATTCGTGGTCCTGGTGGGACCATCGGGCTGCGGCAAGTCCACCACGCTCCGGATGATCGCCGGCCTGGAGGAGATCACCGCAGGGACGATCAAGATCGGCGACCGGGTGGTCAACGATGTCCCGCCCAAGGACCGGGACATCGCCATGGTCTTCCAGAACTATGCCCTGTACCCCCACATGACCGTCTATGACAACATGGCCTTCGGCCTCAAGCTCCGCAAGTTTCCCAAGCCCGAGATCCAGCGGCGCGTCCAGGAGGCGGCGGAGATCCTGGGCATCCAGGAACTGCTGGGGCGAAAGCCACGGGCCCTTTCCGGTGGCCAGCGACAGCGCGTGGCGGTGGGGCGCGCCATCGTTCGCAAGCCCCAAGTGTTCCTCTTCGACGAGCCCCTCTCCAACCTGGACGCCAAGCTGCGCGTCGCCATGCGGGCGGAGCTCAAGAAGCTCCATCACAACCTCCAGGCCACGATCGTCTACGTCACCCATGACCAAGTCGAGGCCATGACCATGGGCGACCGGATCGTGATCATGAAGGACGGCCTGATCCAGCAGGTGGGCGCCCCGCTGGAGGTGTACGCCCACCCCCAGAACCAGTTCGTGGCCGGATTCATCGGGTCGCCGTCCATGAATTTCATCCCGTGCGGCGTGACCGCCCGGAACGGCAACCTGTTCTTCAACGCGCCGGGGCTCTCGCTGCCTGTCCCGGCGGCCAAGGCCAATGCCATGGCCGCCTACAAGGATAAGTCGGTGACTATGGGGATCCGTCCGGAAGACATGCACGAGGTCACGCCGCAGGATCTCCCGAATAGTATGTTCGATGCCAAGGTCGAAGTGGTGGAGCCGATCGGCCACGAGATCTACCTGGACGTATCGGTGGGCAGCTTCGAGGTCATCGCCCGGGTGAGCCCCGACACCCCCGTCAAGGTCGGCCAGACCATCAAGCTGGCGGTCACCGTGGACAAGCTGCACGCCTTCGATCCCCAGACGGAGCGCGCCATCGGCCTGGCGTAAGCGCAGCCCTTCGTGAATACCCTGACGACTCCGTTCGCCCTGAGCCTGTCGAAGGGCGGCGTCCCGGTTCGTGGTTCGACAAGCTCACCACGAACGGATATGTGACCGCGACCACGAAACGGACCAGCAAGGTTCGCTCCTCGCCCCGGGCTGATTCTCGGGCGAAACCGAGACGAGTCCCGACGCGCGGTGACCGTATTCCGACGGTCCACCCCGTCGGGATTCGTGTTTTTC
>JACQVO010000057.1 GCA_016209725.1 Candidatus Methylomirabilota bacterium
GTGATCGTCGCCCTGGTGCGTCGGTACGGGGGGAGGCCGGAGCGCTTGTGGAAGCCCCGGGACGCCGAGGGGTACAGCCTCTTCCTCTGGCTGCTCTTGGCAATCCTGGTCAGTGGCTTTGTGGTGGAGGGGCTGCGCATCGTGGCGACCCGGGACCCGTGGGGCCCCTGGTCCCCGGGGGGCTGGGTGACGGGCCTCGGCTTCAACGGTCTCTCCCCGGCCCAGCAGGCCCTCTGGCACCGGGTGACTTGGTGGGGGCATGCGGTGCTGGCCTTTGGCTTCATCGCGCTCCTTCCCTTCACCCTGGTCCGGCATATCCTGACAGCGGGGGCCAACATCGCCCTTCGCCGCCCCCAGCCCTCGGGCGTGATCCAGCCGGTGGCGCTGGAGGAAGCGGAGCACTTCGGCATCTCGACGATCCAGGGGTTTCCCCGCAAGGACCTCCTGGACCTCGTGGCCTGCACCGAATGCGGGCGATGTCAGGACGCCTGCCCCGCCTGGGCCACGGGGAAGCCCCTCACCCCGAAGGGATTGATCATTGACCTGCGCGACCAATTGCTGGCTCATGGAAGGGGAAACGGCAACGGCAAGCCCATGGTGGGCGGCGTGATCGCCGAGGAAGTCCTCTGGTCCTGTACGACGTGTGGCGCCTGCCATCAGGAATGCCCCGTCTTCATCGAGCCGATCCCAAAAATCATCAACATGCGACGCTTCCTGGTGATGGAGGAGGCAAGATTTCCCGAGACGATGCAGGCGGCAATGCGCGGGATGGAGACCCGCGGACACCCGTACCAGGGGGGCGTCCCGAGCCGTGCTGAGTGGGCCAAAGGCCTGGAGGTCCCTCTCCTGGCGGAGAAGGGGAGCGCCGAGTACCTGTACTGGGTCGGCTGCGCCGCCGCCTTCGACGAGCGCACCCAGAAGGTGGCGCGGGCGCTGGTCCAGGTGTTGAAGGCCGGGGGTGTGGAGTTTGCCATCCTTGGCGAGGAGGAGCGCTGCACGGGCGATCCGGCCCGCCGCATCGGCCACGAGTTCCTGTTCCAGATGCAAGCCCAGACCAACATCGAGGTTCTCAACGGCTACGGGGTGAAAAAGATCATCACCGCCTGCCCCCACTGTTTCAATACCTTCAAGAACGAGTACGGGCAGTTCGGCGGGCACTACGAGGTCGTCCATCACACTGTGTTGATCAACGATCTCTTGCGACAGGGTCGGGTCACGCCCAAGACGCCGATCGGCCAGACCGTCGCCTATCATGATTCCTGCTACCTGGGCCGGCACAACGGGATCTTCGATGCGCCCCGAGAGATCCTTCGGATCCTGCCCGGCGTCCAGGCCAAGGAGATGGAGCGCAATCGCGAGAAGGGATTCTGCTGCGGCGCCGGCGGCGGGATGATGTGGTTCGAGGAGCGGATCGGCAAGCGGGTCAACATCGAGCGGACCGAGGAAGCGCTGCGGGTCCAGCCGGACGTCGTGGGAACGGCCTGCCCCTTCTGCCTGACGATGTTCGAGGACGGCATCCGGGCCAAGGATGCGACGGAAAAGCTGAAGGCCATGGACCTGGCGGAACTGGTGGCGAGAGCCCTCTAAGACCAAGTGCGTTCGGCAGTACGGCTGTTCGGCAGTTCGACTGATACTGGAACTGCCGAACGGTCGAACCGCCGAACCGCCGAACGGGTTCGGATGGACTTTCACCTTACAGATGCGCAACGGTTGATTCGCGACATGGTGCGGGAATTCGCCGACAAGGAGCTCGCGCCGATCGCAGGCGAGTTGGACCGCCTGAAGCGCTTCCCGGAGAAGCCGCTCCAGCGGCTGGCGGAGCTGGGTGTCCTGGGGATGACGATGCCCCCGGAATACGGGGGCGCGGGGGCAGACGCGGTCAGCGGCTGCCTGGCCCTGATGGAGATCAGCCGGGCATGCGCCAGTACCGCGGTGGCGGTATCGCTCCACAATACGTTGACGTGCGAGATCATCCACCGGTTCGGCACGGAGGAACAGCGGCGACGCTACCTGCCCGCCCTATGCCGTGGGGAGATCCTGGGCGCCTTCTCCCTGACCGAACCGGCCAGCGGAAGCGATGCGGCGAGCCTCCGAACGACGGCGCGCCTGCGGGGTGACCATTACGTCCTGAACGGGACGAAACTTTTCGTCACGAACGGCAGTCGAGCGGGTGTCGTCATCCTGTTCGCGTCCACAGACCCCGCGCAGGACGCGAATGGGATCACCGCTTTTCTGGTCGAACCTTCCTTCCCGGGGTTTCGCGTCGGCAAGCGGGAGGAGAAGATGGGGCTGCGCGCCTCGGATACGGCCGAGTTGGTGCTGGAGGATTGCCTGGTCCCAGTCGAGCATCGGATCGGACAAGAGGGCGAAGGGTTCAAGATCGCCCTGGCCTCTCTTGTCTACGGGCGCGCGGGGATCGCTGCTCAGGCCGTCGGCATCGCGCAGGCATGCCTCGACGCCTCCATCCGGTATGCCAAGGAACGCCAGCAGTTCGGCCGACCGATCGGCCAGTTCCAGGCGATCCAGTGGAAGCTGGCCAACATGGCCACGGAGATCGAGGCTGCGCGACTCCTCACGTTGCGGGCAGCGTCGCTCAAGGATCGAGGGCTCCCGTGCCTCGGGGAATCGTCCATGGCCAAGCTCTTCGCCTCGGAGGTGGCCAACCGGGCGGCGAATGAGGCCGTGCAGATCCACGGGGGATACGGGTACATCCAGGACTTTCCGGTGGAGCGGTACATGCGGGATGCCCGCGTCCTGACCATCTACGAGGGAACGTCGGAGATCCACCGGCTCATTATTGCCCGGCACATCCTGGCCCCCTCAGCCTGGCCCTCTCCCCATTCTGAGGAGCGGGGAAGGGAAACGGGAGGGTTGCGGAGTGGAGGGGACCCATGACGTTCGACCCAAAGGACCTGGAGCAACTGGAGCAGGAGAAGGCTCGCTGGGAGCAGGAAACACTGGCCTCGCACCTCGACCGCGCCCCGGAACGGCCGGACCCGTTCACCACGGTGTCGGGCAAGGCGGTCCGCCGGCTCTACACGCCCCTGGATGTGCCGGAACTGGATTACCGGCGTGACGTGGGCTTCCCCGGCGAATATCCCTTCACCCGCGGAGTGCAGCCGACCATGTACCGGGGGCGGCTGTGGACCATGCGGCAGTACTCGGGCTTCGGCTCGGCCGAAGAGACGAACCGTCGTTACCGGTACCTCCTGAGCCAGGGCCAGATGGGATTGTCCGTGGCCTTCCACCTGCCCACGCTCATGGGTTACGACTCGGATCATCCCATGGCGGCCGGCGAGGTGGGGAAGTGCGGGGCGACCATTGACTCGCTCCAGGACATGGAGGTGCTTTTCCAGGGATTGCCGCTGGACAAGGTCACAACGTCCATGACGGTCACGTCCACGGCGGCCGTGGCCTGGGCCATGTACATCGCGGTGTGCGAGCAGACGGGCATCCCCTACGACCAGATCGGCGGGACGCTCCAGAACGACATCCTGAAGGAGTACGTTGCCCAGAAGGAGTATATCTTCCCCCTGAAGCCGTCCGTCCGGCTGGTGACCGACACCATCGTCTTCGGGAGCCGCCACTTCCCCAAGTGGAACACCATCAGCATCAGCGGGTATCACATCCGTGAGGCGGGGGCCACGGCGCTGCAGGAGCTGGCCTTCACCATCGCCGACGGCATCACCTATGTCGAGGAGGGGATCCGCGCGGGCCTGGATGTGGACGAGTTCGCGCCGCGCCTCTCCTTCTTCTGGGACCTCCACAACGACCTGTTCGAGGAGATCGCCAAGCTCCGGGCCGCCCGGCGCCTCTGGGCCCGCCTGATGCGGGAGCGGTTCAAGGCCAGGAACCCCCGCTCCTGGATGCTGCGCACCCACGCGCAGACCGCCGGCGTCTCCCTGACGGCGCAGCAGCCCTACGTGAACATCGCCCGCGTGGCGCTCCAGGCCCTGGCGGGCGTCCTGGGCGGCACCCAGTCGCTGCACACCAACTCCATGGATGAGGCCTACGCCCTGCCTACCCAGGAAGCCGTGACCATCGCGCTACGGACCCAGCAGGTGATCGCGTGCGAGGCGGGCGTCACCAATACGATCGACCCCCTGGCCGGCTCGTACTTCGTCGAGGCCCTGACCAACGAGATGGAGGAGGGGGCCCTGGA
>JACQVO010000003.1 GCA_016209725.1 Candidatus Methylomirabilota bacterium
CCCGGTTCAAGGTTATCGAGGAGGGGAAGGCGGTGCTGACGCCGGAACAGCGGAAGAAGCTGGTCGAGCTGGCGAAGGAGCAGCAGCCCTCAAGCCTGGGACCTGCGAAAGAGCGGCCGATGATGGGGAGCGGCGGCAGCGGCATGGTCCGCATGATGGATATGATGGATATGATGGGCTCGATGGGTGGCGTGATGGGGCCGGGAGGACACCAATAGCTGAAATGCCGACTCGGACCGAAAGGGACCCCTGTCTGACCCTCGACAATTCTGGTGCTCCTGGTGGGAGCAGGTCTGAAGGAGGATTGACGATGGTAGTGGTGACCGAGAAGTATTGCCCGATCTGCGGAAATGATGTGAACGACGACACCTTCAAGCGCTTCGGCGAGTACGCCTGTTCCGAGGAACACGCGGAACAGTACGTGAAGGAAGTCCGAGCCCAGCGCAGTGCGGCGAACGCGTCCGCGGCCGTCGGGGACGATCGGCAGGCGACTCCTCAGGCGAAGCAACCCTGGTGGCGTCGGAGTAGCTGCTGCGGCTGAAATAGCGGCGAGACCGGAGGAGCCGAGAGTCAGAATGTCTGCGCTACGGTCCGTGGGAGCAGCGGCCATGACCGACGAGAAGTTTGCAAAGCGTGCTCACGGCGGAGAGATTCCAGATCTGAATGCGACACTGTGGTCTCGGCGAGACATCTTCTCGCTCGCCGGTTGGGCGGGATTCGCCGGGGTGATGGGGGCCAGCCTCCTGGCCTTCACCCGGTTCATGTTCCCCCGCGTACTCTTCGAACCCCCGGCCGTTTTCCAGGCGGACAGGCCGGAGAATTTTGTCCCGGGCGTGGTTGATGAGCGGTGGAAGAAGGGCGAGCGGGTCTGGATCGTGCGAAGAGAGGACGGCAGCTTCTATGCCTTGCTGGCCATCTGCACGCATCTGGGCTGCACGCCCAACTGGTTCGCTGCCGAGAACAAATTCAAGTGCCCCTGCCACGGCAGCGGCTTCAAGCGGGACGGGACGAACTTCGAGGGGCCGGCCCCTCGGCCGTTGGATCGGATCAAGATGGCGCTGACTTCTGATGGCATCTTGCAGGTGGACAAGAGCGTGATCTTCCGCATGGCCCCCGGGAACCCCGAGGTCCAGTACCCGCAGAGCGTACTGAGGGGTTAGGACGGTGCCATTGTCTCCAGCGGCGCGGATATCCGGGAGCCTGGGAGCCATCTTGCTGGCGGTGACACTCGCCTCGGCCGTGGTAGAAGCCGGAGCGGACGATCGCTATGTGACTGCGTTGGGCATCCAGATACCGAAGGAACTTGTCGAGGCGCCGAACGTTGTCGGAACTGATCCGGATGGGAACACGATTCGCCTCCAGGACTTCCGCGGCAAGGTGGTCTTCGTGAACTTCTGGGCGACGTGGTGTATCCCGTGCCGGCTCGAGATGCCGGCCGTGGAGCGTCTTTACCAGGCATTCAAGGGGCAGGGTTTCGTCGTCCTGGCGGTGAATGTCCAGGAGGGACCTGGACCCGTCCGGGCCTTTGTCAGGGAACTGAAGCTGACGTTCCCGGTGGTCCTGGACCCGAAGGGAACGGCAGCCATGGCGTACCTGGTTCGTGGTCTGCCCGCGACCTACCTCATCGATCGCGACCAGATCATTGTGGGGCGAGCCATTGGCGCCCGGGAGTGGGACGGCAAGGAAGGGCGCGCCTATATCCGAACGCTGCTGGCAGAGGGCCGCTGAGGTCTTCGCGGAGGGATGTGAACAGAAACGATGTGGTGCCACCTCGTTTTCCTGACGCCGCTATTCGGCTTGATCCTTTTCTGGGTGTTCCCATGGCCCATCGCGGTGGGTCTGTATTTGGTGCTCCTGGTTGTCTCGAGCGGGGTCTACGTTGTGACGTACCGGGCCATGCGGCTGCCCGTCTCCACCGGCGCTACGGGGATGATCGGTCTACGCGGTCAGGTAGTGTGCGGCATTGAGTCTCGGGGGACCGTGCGAATTTATAATGAGCTCGCTTATGGCCTCCTGGTACCTGCACCTGAGCCAACTGAGCGCCTGGCTCGGTGGTCCAGTGAACTCACTGGCGGATCGGGTCGATGTCCCGATGGTCTCGGTCTTCCTGTTCGGCCTCATCGGGGCCGTAGCGCCGTGCCAGCTCACCACGAACCTGACTGCCATGGCCTTCGTTTCCCGGCAGACCGATACTGGCGCGACACCGTTGCGACTCGCGGTGGCTTACACCGCAGGAAAGGCGGTGGTCTACACCTCGGTTGGCAGCCTGATCATACTCCTGGGTTTCCGACTAGACTCGGCCGCAATGCCGGTGGTCGTTGCTGCTCGCCGCACCCTGGGTCCTTTACTTATCCTGACGATCCCGTTGGGTCTGCGGTCGCCCATCGGGTGGAGCTATCCGGCGTTTTTCGCCCTCGGCACGGCGGCGCCTCTCTTGGCCCTTTCAGGCGTGACCGCAATCGGCGGACGGGCGATTGCCGGATCGAAGCCCCGCGTCATGCAGTTTGGGCGGATGGCCAACCGGATCGCAGGGGCTGTCTTCATCCTCGCGGGGGTCAACGACACGCTGACCTACTGGGCACTGTAAGAGGAGCAAACTTATGGCAACGTTGCCACCTCACGACACATCCAACACTCCCGCCGTGCCTCCCGCGATCTCGACCACACCGACACGTTGGTCACCTGGCCAGACGCTCCGTACCGGCATTTGGGCCGCGGTCATTCTTCTGGCAGTCGCAGCCCTGATCATCACATTGCAGGAGCACCCAGGCGGCATGCGCGAACCCTTCCAGGCCTGGTACGGCAACTGGCGCTCCATGGCTCTGGCGAGCCTATTGTTCCTCGCCTTCCTCTTCGGGTTCACCACTCCCAGGCGGCGCTCCGAGTGGCGAAACGCCGGCCTGACGTCGGCGTTCTTCATCAGCCTCTTCACCGAGATGTTCGGCATCCCCTTGACGATCTATCTGCTGGCGCCGGCTCTCGGGCTCCCGGCCTCGGCGTTTGGCCTGCAGGAGAGCCACCTGTGGGCCTATCTTCTTTCCCGCACGGGGCTTATCAGCCTGGGCCGAGGCGTGTATTCGGTCATGGCCCTGAGCGTGGCCCTCATTGGACTGGGCGTGGTTCTCCTGGCCACTGGCTGGCGGCAGGTCCACGCGGGCAAGGGTCAACTGGTCACCACCGGGATCTATGGCTACCTGCGCCACCCGCAGTATTCGGGGCTCATCCTGGTGATCCTGGGTTTCAACATCCAGTGGCCGACCCTCCTGACGCTGGCCATGGCCCCGGTCCTCATCGTGATGTACGTCCGCCTGTCCCGGCAGGAGGATCGCGGCCTCGAGAGAGAGTTTGGCGAGCCGTACCGCGCGTACGCCCGCGGGACCAACGCTTTCATCCCGGGGAAATGGCAGAGGAAGGCCATCCGAGAGCTGACATGATGGAGACCGCTTTCAGCCGCCAGCACCTCGGCGTGGGCCTGCTGACCGTTGCCCTGGCCGGCGTCCTCGGCGTCGCCGTGTGGACCTGGCAAGGCGCGTGGCGCGGTCAGGGGAGCCAGGACGACCGTCCGCTCGAGGGGCTGAGGATCTTCGGAACGGTCCCGGACTTCTCGCTTATCGAGCGCAGCGGACGGCGGATCACGCTGGCAGAGCTTCGCGGAAGAGTCTGGATCGCGAATTTCATCTACACCCACTGTACCGACACGTGCCCTCTCCAGAGTGCCCGGATGGCCCGTCTGCAGGCAGATTTCTCCCCCGAACTCGATGTTCGCCTGGTCTCGATCACGGTTGACCCGGAGCAGGACACGCCGGCGGTCCTCGTCGAATACGCGAACCGCTTCGGAGCAGACCGGGACCGCTGGCTCTTCCTGACGGGAGAGAAGAAGGCCATCTACACCCTGGCGCTGGAGGGATTTCGCCTGAGCGTGGCCGATCCAGGTGAGACGGTCCAGCCTCCTCCGGGAGGGCCAGCTCCCACAGGCCGCTCCGACGCCCGGCAGGGGCAATCGTCGATCCCCCGGCGTGCGCCCGGGCGCGTGGAGGCGCGAATCCTGTCTGACGCCGCAATCTGGCTGGTCAGCCCCGTCGTGGCCTTCGCCCATCCCGGGCACCCGGGCAAACCATTCATCCACAGCTCGCGCTTCGCCCTGGTGGATCGCCAGGCACGGATTCGAGGCTACTACCACAGCGATGATGAAGAGGCCCTCGGGCGACTGCGCCGGGACGCGCAGGCCCTGCTCCGGGAGAATCGACCGTGACCTCTCGAACCATTCCTGAGTCGAATCGCCGGGAGTTCCTGCGAGCCGCCGGCCTGGCCGCCGCGGGAATCGCGCTAGGGGGGAGTAGTCTCCTTGTGCCCCGACGGGCGGCGGGCGCCAGCGGCGTTCGCGAGATCGAGATTGTCGCCAGGGAGACGCGGTGGGAGTTGGCCCCGGGTAAGGTAATTAGGGCCATGACGTACAACGGTCAGGTCCCCGGGCCGACAATCCGCCTCCGCGAAGGGGAGCGGGTGCGGATCACGCTCAAGAACGAGCTGGCGGAGCCGACTACCATCCACTGGCACGGGGTGGACGTGCCCAACCCCATGGACGGCGTGCCCGGGATCACGCAGAAGCCGGTTCAGCCCGGCGAGACCTTTGTGTATGAATTCGAGGCCCGCCCGCCCGGCACTCGCTGGTACCACACGCACTTTGCCGAGCACAGACAGATAGACCTTGGTCTGGCGGCACCCTTGATGATCGAGCCTGCAGTTCCTGATCCCTTTGGGTCCGACCGAGAGTACACCCTCGTCTTGGACGACTGGGCCACTGGGACGGGCCGCCCGCTTCCGAGCACCCGCGAGGGGACAGCGGGTGCGCGCGGCTCCATGGGTGGAATGATGGGTGGAATGGGCCGCATGATGGGTGGTGGCATGATGGGCATGGGCGGCCAGACACCTGCCTACGACACGATGACCATCAACGGCAAGGCCTACCCCGCCACGGAACCGCTCCACGTGAGGAAGGGGGAGCGGGTCCGCCTGCGCCTCATCAACGCGAGCGCCGACCACACCCACGTGATCCGCCTGGCAGGCCATCGGCTGAAGGTGACCCACACGGACGGGAACCCGCTGGTGCAGCCGGTGGAGGTGGATGCCGTGCCCATCGCCCCGAGCGAGCGGTACGATGTCTTCTTTGTGGCGGACCACCCCGGGGCGTGGTTTCTCTATTGCGCCGAGGAGGGCCATCCGGGTGCTGGGGAGCAGGTGGCAGTTGTCTACGAGGGCCATGAGGGCAAGACCCCAGAGGCACCCATCGAGGGCATCACCGACCTGAGCCTCTGGCGGTACGGTCTTGGACGCGGCCGCGACGTGTTGCACGCTGCCTCCGGCCATGAGCAGACGTTCGACCTCACCCTCAGTGGCGGGATGATGGGCTCCGACGTGTGGACAATCAACGGCAAGCGATATCCGAACACGGACCCCTTGCGCCTCCGGAAGGGCGATCGGGTCCGCGTGCGCTTCAACAACATGAGCATGGAGGCGCACCCCATGCACCTCCACGGGCAGTCATTCAAGGTCTTGGCCGTGAATGGCCGGCGCCTGCGCCAGCCCATCGTGAAGGACAGCGTGGACGTGGATGCGCACATGGGCTCCGTGGATATCGAGTTCACCGCCCACAACCCGGGTGACTGGTTCTTCCACTGCCACAAACCCATGCACATGGAGGGCGGGATGATCACGCTGGCAAAGATCGCGTAATTACTCCCGGCTCCGTAGCGGCCAATCCTTCACTGAACAAGGAGGATACATGAGAACCATCCAACGAAGAGTCACCGGTTTACGCCCCCCGATTCGTACGGCATTGATCCAGCCCCGCTGGTCCCGCGTCGTACTGATCGCGGGGTTGGCCACGGCGATTGCCTTGTCCCTCGCGGCACTCGGGGAGACGGCCGGGCCACAGCCAGACATCGGCCATCTCCACGCCCTCCTGGTCAGCCCGACTGACGGCAGCTTGTGGATCGGGACGCATAACGGCCTGTACCAGAGCAGCGACGAGGGGAGAACCTGGCAACGAGTGAAAATTCCCGCTGAACTGGCTGCCATGGATTTCATGAGCTTCGCCCAAGACCCGATCAATCCCAAGGTCCTCTACGTGGGTACCCACAATCGAGGCGTCGTGCGGACTATGGACGGCGGCGAGACCTGGGGTTCTTTCAGCACCGGCCTCGGTGGGCCGGATGTTCACGCGTTGGCTGTGGACGGGTACAACGCGGCCCAGCCGAGGCGGCTCTATGCCTTCGTGATGGATAAGGGCCTCTACCGGATCCTCGGAGATCTGACGGAATGGAAGCGCGTAGATGACGGACCCAGCAACCCGGATGTCCGCGCCCTCCAGGCGGTGAACATCCCAACAGGAATGGGTGGCATCTTCCTTTACGCTGCCACGAGCGAGGGGATCTTCCGCGGCCCGGACTGCTTCTGAGGCTGGAAACAGGTGGGCGGTCTGCCCACCAGCAAGACGGTGTATGCCTTTGCCGCCAGCCTCACCAACCCGAAGATCATGTTCGCCGGCCTGCGGGAGGGGGCGTTCAAGAGCACAGATGGCGGGGAGAGCTGGAAGACACTGAACACGGCGCCGAAGGATGTCGCCGCGATTGCCATCCACCCGACGAAGTCCGAGGTGGTATTCCTCGGAACGGCTCCCGGAAAGATCTTCAAGAGCACAGACGGCGGCCAGACCTGGCGCCGCCAGAACTGAGCCGCATGCCTCAAGAGGAGGAATGGTCATGGCCGAGTCGATTCAAGATGCGGAGCACGCCCAAAAGAGGATCGCTTCGCCACATACCGCAGCGGGCGGAGGGAATGCGGTCCTTGAGACCTACTGCCCCTTCTGCGGGAGGGACGCCTCTGACCCCAGCCTCAAGCGCTTCGGAGAATACTTCTGCTCCGAGGAGCACGTTGCAGAGTATGCCCGCGAGGCACGCTCGAAGCAGACCACAGAGGTCAGCCCTATTACGACCGTGGCCGAGGCAGATGACAGCGCATCCCAGACCACGGGGCCTCTCGAGCCAGGGCAGACGCCGCAGAAGAAGGGTGGGATCGGTGGCTTCTGGAAAATGGCCGCGTGCTGCGGCGGGATGCTCCTTCTGCTGCCTGCCCTCGGCTTGGTGAACCTGGGCGGAGTGGCGGCGGTCGGCGGCTCGCTCCTGAGTCTCGTGGCCGTCCTGGCATGTCCCATAGGGATGTATCTCATGATGCGGATGATGATGAAGCAGGGGCAGGGCAGAGCGCAGCCCCAAGCCGATGGCCGCGAGGACCGGCCCCGCCTACCCGGGGACCAGACGCCCCCCAGCCAGTGATCGCTTAGAGGCTCCTGCTTGGAATTTCTGCGGAGGGTGGAGTGCGCGCAGATCTCGAACCCAGGAAGGAAAAGAAGCGGCTGAAGGAGAAACGGAGTGTGCGCCGTCGCTGGCTTCGGTGGGGGGTTGCTCTCGGGGTCCTCGTTCTTCTGTCTGTGGGTGTCGGATACTTCGGCGCTCGAGAATGGCGGAACCTGGGACCAAGCGACCCCGCCCCCGACTTCGCCCTCCCCGATCAAGACGGTCGGACGGTCCGGCTCGCCGACTTCCGCGGGAAGCAGGAGGTCGCCCTATTCTTCTATATGGTCGCCGACTGAGCCATGTGTCAGACGCAGCTCGGGAAGCTGCAACGGCGGCTCAAAGAGGTGGAAGCCACCGGGGCGGCTGTCTTTGCCGTAAGCATAGATCGACCCGAGGTGGCGCGAAAGCTTCGGCAAGACCTCACACTGTCCTATCCCATCCTCTCCGACCCCCGGATGGAGGTGACCCGGGCCTACCGTATGAAGGGGGAACGGATGGAAATGTCGGATATGGGCTATGTGATCATTGACCGCCAGGGTCTGATCCGCGCCAGACGAATAGACCGCACGTTTGCCGACAACCTGAAAGACGTTTTGAACATCCTCGGCCAAGTCCGGGCCGCAAGCTGAACCACGGATGCTGGAGGAGGCATCAGGGAATGGCTTACCGGCGAGTATCCAGCCGACATCATGGATGGCGTCTGCAAAGGGTCCGCTTGCTGAGCCTCCTCGCCGTCACGGTACTGGTCCTCTTCAGGTCTGGCGTGGCAGGGATGGCGGCCGACCCCCTGGCGACCATGGGAGTGATTACGACTGAGCGCGGCAAGGAGGCGCCGAATTTCACGCTTCCTGACGCCGACGGGAAGCGCATGGGTCTTCGGGACTTCCGGGGGAAGGTGGTCGTACTCACGTTCTTCACCACCTGGTGACCGAAGTGCAGGCGGGAGTTGCCCGCCAAGGAAGCACTCCACCGGGAGTTCTCCCCCCAAGGGCTTGCGGTCGTGGGGGTGAGCATCGGGGAGACCCCCTCCACCGTGTGGGCATTCCGTGAGGAGTTTGGCATCACCTACCCGAATGGTCGCGACCCCCAGAGTCGCATCGCCATTGATTATGGCGTCTATGGCATCCCCGAAACATTTTTCATTGATCGCGAGGGGCGGATCACATACAAGCACATCGGCGCCTTGGGTGCCGAGACACTTGTCCAAAAACTTGGTGAGGCGTCCCAGGGGATTGTGTCGAGCGAAGGCCGTGGTGGTGGCTACCAATCAGTCCGCTGAACCCCAATCAAAGCTTCAGACGTAACGCCCAGCTTCGGCCAAGAATCGTAGCGGTCAAGAGAGGGAGCCATGCGGGTCCTCACGACGGCAGGCAAAGCGCGTTGGATCCGGCCAACTCTGCGCATCGGCGTGCCGGTCGCGCTCTGGTTGGGAGCCGTGGCAGTAGGCCTCTGGCTATGGGCGGACGGAAGCAAGGCGGGACCTTTTCAATCCCTCCGCGCACTGACACGGACGACGCGCAGCACGCTGGAAGACCTGGAGATCTACGGGACAGCGCCGTCCTTCTCCCTCATCGAGCGGAGCGGACGGGCGATCACCCTGGAGGACTTCCAGGGAAAGGTCTGGGTCGCAAACTTCATCTACACCCAGTGCACCGAAACCTGCCCAACGCAGAGTCTCCAAATCCTCCGCCTCCAATCGGAATTCGCGAGGGATCCGGACCTTCGGCTGGTGTCAATCACGGTTGATCCGGAGCGCGACACGCCGGAGGTCCTCGCGCGCTATGCCCAGCGGTACGAGGCGGACCCGGAGCGTTGGCTCTTCCTGACCGGACCCAAGCGCGCGATCTATCATCTGGCGGCGGACGGCTTCAAGCTGAGTGTGGTCGATGCAGATGACCCGAAGCAGACGAGCGACATACTCCCCTTCCTCGGGCCTCGCACGGCGTTCGCTACCCATGGCTCGCAGGGGCTCATTATACATAGCTCCCGCTTCGTCCTCGTGGACCGTCACGCCCGCATCCGCGCCTATCACCAACCAACCGACCAGGAGTCGCTCGAGCGCCTCCGTCGGAACCTCCGGGTGCTGCTGAGCGAATCGTAACCCGGAAACTACCGCCCGCCTAGGGCGGCCTTTGATAGGAGGGGATTGACGAAAATGACCCACCAGCTTTCTCGTCGCCGGTTCTTCCGGCAAGTGCCGGTCATGCTGGACTTCATCACCGCACGCAACGACCTTGTGTGGGGGGAGGGGGGCGCACCGGTGCGCCGGACGCCCAATGGCGACCTGCTCGACACGGTGCCGAAGGGGGCCCTGCCCTCGTTTGCAAAGAACGCGAGTCCCAAGGTTCAAGAGGCGTACCGCTACGCGGCGGCCAATGGAGATACGCTGCAATACATCCCTTGCTTCTGTGGGTGCAAGAACATCGGCCACCGCCACAACGGAGATTGCTATGTCACGGAGCGCCATTCGGACGGCCGGATCACGTTCAACAGCCATTCGACCACCTGAGACCTTTGCCTGAACATCACGCGTGACGTGATGACGATGAAAGCAGAGAAAAAGCCGCTGCGGGAAATCCGGGCCGCGATTGATCAGAAGTACGGAAAGTTTGGACCGAGCACGCCGACGCCACTTCCCCCAGCGTAAGAGAGAGATGGAACGGCGAAGCCTGGTCACGGTGGTGACTGTGGTGTTGGGCGTGGGAATCATGGTAGCCGCCTGGACCCTATCGCGCTACGGCGCCTACCGATCATGGTTCGGGGGCGACGCAGAACGGGGACGGGCCTTGTACGCGTTTCATTGCGCCGCTTGCCACGGACCCGAAGGCCAGGGGCGGGTCCGGGGGAATGCCACCCAGCTCAGCAACCCGGACTTCCTGGCCCTCGCCTCTGATGAGTTCCTCCGCGTCACCATCGCCCGGGGCCGCCGCGGCACGGAGATGCGCGGGTGGGCGCGAGACGCGGGCGGGTCCCTCAACCGCGCTGATATCGAGGACCTCGTTGCGTTTCTGCGAACCTGGCAACGTAATGTCCCAATACCTCCGATGCCGCTCTTGGGACGAGGAGATCCGACGCGCGGCAGGAAGCTTTACGAGGCAGCCTGCGCCAATTGTCACGGGTGGGTGGGCCGGGGAGAGCTGGGCATGGGCCCTGCCGTCACCAACCCGGACCTGCTCGCCGCAGCGGATGACGCGTTCCTTTGGGCGACGATTGCCTACGGTCGGCGGGACACACCCATGTTCCCCTCCCTTCACGGGCTCTCCGGTGTGCGGCAATTTAACGAGCAGGAAATCAATGACGTGGTGGCCTATCTTCGGAGCTGGCAAAACAAGCAGTGAGATAGGGGCACCATGAATTCGCCGGCCGAGAAAACCCGTACCTCCTGAATTGGAGACAGCCTGCCGAGGGTTTCCCGGAACGGGCACTGAGGGGCATGGACGCGACACCGAGGGCATTGCTCACAGCCTGGGGCTGGCGGCCGGACGTCCTGCTTGTCCTCACTGCGCTTGGGACTGCCTATGTGATCGGCTGGTGGCATCTGCGGAAAGGCCGCGCTCGGTTCTGCCGCCCGTGGCGGCTCGTAGTCTACCTGGCCGGCCTGGGATTCGTAGGCCTGGCACTCCTGTCACCCATAGACACTCTTGCGTCTACTCTCTTCCTCGTGCACATGGTCCAGCACGAGCTGCTCATCATGGTTGCTCCGCCCCTCCTGCTGCTTGCCGACCCGCTTCCGGTCCTCCTCTGGGGACTCCCTCGGACACTTCGCCTGGGTATGCGGCGTCTCCTCGGGCGGGGCGCACGGGTGCGCAGGATCCTCCAGGTCGCCACCTGGATGCCTGTGGCCGGGGGGATCTTCGTTGGCAATCTCTGGGCGTGGCATATACCTGCGGCCTACGAGGCGGCCCTCTGGAGCCACCTCCTCCACGACCTGGAACACGTGACCTTCTTCGGGACCGCCCTTCTTTTCTGGTGGCCCATTCTCAATCCGGCCCCAAGGCTCCACGGGCAGATTGCCTGTGGCCTCCGCATACTCTATATCCTCGCCGCCACCTTCCAGACCGTGGCCCTTGGGTTCGTTATCGCCGTGATGGATCGGGTCCTCTACCCCTCCTACGCGGCCACCCCCCGCTTATGGAGCCTCAGCCCGCTCGATGACCAGGCCTTTGGCGGCGCGATCATGTCCGAGGGCGGGATGATGTTTCTCATTCCCCTCTTGGTCCTGATCAGCCGATGGCTCAATGACGAGGAGCGGAGGACGCGCCTGCGTGAGGTGATCTCCCTGCGCCTCAGGAAAGCGGCCGAATGATTGCTGTGGCCCGGTGGCTGAGAGGACTGCGCCCGGGCAATCTGCAAGCATCCGGCAGGAATCCGTCTGGCCAGTTTGGTCGACACGCGCTATGCTCGGATCCATGAGCTGGAGGTGGTTCACCGTGGTCGCCGCACTCAGTGTCTTTGCGGTTGGAGACGCCGCTGCTCACAAGCTCCCCAGCTTCCCACAAGTCCGGCTGGTCCAGGCCGAACCCAATCGCAGCGATCCCCTCGTCTGGCGGCTGAGTGTTCAGGTGCTTAACCCGGCAGGCCAGCAGCCCGTATCCGGGGCTAAGGTCAAGGTACGAGGGCTCCACGCAGAGCTCGGTTCTGCGCTACGGACCGAGGGGGTAAGGCTTGCGCCCGGAAAGGATCCTGGCCTCTTCGCCGGGGGGATGCGATTTCCGGGGGCCGGTCGTTGGGAGTTGACCGTTGAGGTGGTCGGCCGATACGTAGGCGACGCTCATTTCACGCTGGAGGTGGAGGCTCCCCAGCTTCCCCAGCGGACACTGCAGAGGGACAAGCCCCAGTTCGATATTGACCCGCCTACACTCCGGCACCTGGCCATGGAATGGGGACACCTCGCCGGGTTTGGGCTGTGGCTTCTGGCCACCGGTGTCGGCCTGCTGAACCCGACCGACCGGCGTCCCTTTGTGCTCGTGGCCACGTGGGCTGGTTTTGTGGTCGAGGGGGCCACGGGCCTGTACAAGATGGAATACAGCACGCCCTTTGCTGAGGGGTTACAGCTTTTCAGCTTGACCCGGATTCCAAGGGTGTTCTTCGCGAGAGAGTACGTGTACACGCTTGTCGCTAAGCATGTCTTGATGCTCAGCGCCGTAGGAGTTACCCTGGCACTCACGGTTCACGTCTGGCGGACCAAGTCCGGGAACCGGGTGCGGATGTATCGGGGATTGCTTGCCGCGAACCTCGTCATTGCTCTGGCCATTGCCGCCGCCGCCGCTGTTCTCGGCCTCTACCACGCCATTGTCCTGCACTTTTTGTAAGGAGTCCCCAACCTCTTTCGCCTCCTGTGATGAAGCAGGCGAGAAGAGTTCGCGAGGATCCCGAGGTCAGGTAGCGACTGGGCCGCGGCGGCGAGGACAAGAGGCAGGAAGCGGAATGGCCGGCGCATACGCCCGGAACCTTTCCCGGGGGCACTCAACTGTGCGGCGAGTTGCGGGAGTGATCTTCATCCTGGCCGGGATCAACGACACGTTGACCTATTGGTTTCTCTGATCACGGAGTGGGAGAGCCTCCAGGTGGCACGCATGGAGATGCTGGCGTTGGTCCAGGAAAAGGACAGGTATGCCCACGTTCCCTGAGGCGACCAGACGGTCCCGTCGGCACTGGAACCATCGAGCCCGGACTTACGACTGGCTGACGGCCCCGATGGAGAGGATGATGGGTCTCGCCCGTGGGCGTGCCTGGGTCTTCGAGCGGGCGCTCAGCGGACGCGTGCTGGAGGTGGGGGCAGGCACCGGGAGGAACCTCCCCCTTCACCCGGCGGGAGCCGTCATCGTCGCCGCCGATCTGAGCGCGGGGATGCTGGCACGTGCGATGGAG